>JAYUEU010000378.1:0-5750 GCA_043739065.1 Synechococcales cyanobacterium
GCATCACAGCCCTAAATCCTTCTCAAAACGAAGGCAACAGTGGCACTACGCCATTCACTTTCCGCGTCACCCTCGACAAAGCACCCGATGTCGGGACGCAAGTGTCCGTGGATGTGAGAACCGTGGACGGGGCGGGATCAACAGGCGCGGTTTCTACGGGCAGCAATGCTGATTTCATCACCAAAACCCAAACCTTCACCTTTACTTCAACCGGATCGCTGACTCAAGACTTCACCGTTCTGGTCAATGGGGACACCCAGGTTGAAAGCAACGAAACCTTCACTGTTGAACTCAGCAATGCGATCGGAGGCGTTCTCGAAACCACTCGACTCGTCGCCACCATCAAAAATGACGACAGCACCAGTTCCGGCACCCGCAACAACATCTCCACCGATAGCCTCAACGATATTCTTTGGCGCAACCCCGTCACCGGAGAAACACTCCTCTGGCAAACTAATCTCGGCCCAACAACCCTCGCTAACACCATCCCCAACACGTACGACCCTGCTGTTTGGAGATACGGTGGGACCGCTGACTTCAATAAAGACGGTAGCCCTGACTTCCTTTGGCACAATATTCAAACAGGGGAGGTGATCATTTGGAAAGTCAACGGCAACCGGATCGAAGCCTTCATCAACCCCACCATCAATCAACTCGGCAGCACGTTCTCTGTTCCAGGAGAATGGCACATTGAAGATATATCCGACTACACCCTCGACAGCAAACCCGATATTCTTTGGCGCAACTATCGCACAAATCAAATCGTAGTGTGGGAGATGGATGGGTTTAACTATGCGAGCAGCAAATATCTCTCTGAACCTATTTCCTTAGATTGGAATATAGAGGCGATCGCTGACTTCACAGGGGCCGGAAGCAAATCAATATTTTGGCGAAACAAACAGACCGGAGATACGGGGATTTGGAAAATTGCAGGACAAGAATGGATTAATGGAGCCTGGAACGGTGGGATTGTACTTCCTATAAAGGCAAACTCTACATGGCAAGTTGTTGGGACCGCAGACATGAATAGCGATCGAACTAGTGATATCCTTTGGCAAAATAGTATCACGGGTGAGGCGGTTATTTGGTACATGAATCAAACCGGATTTATCGGTGGTGGAAGTTTACCGACCCCCACCAATGGCTTCCAAATCAAAGCAGCAGCAGATTTCAACCAGGATGGTGTAACAGATTTATACTTACAAAATCGACTCACTGGTCAGAATCAAATCTGGTATCTGCAACGAACCGCAGCAGGGATGATCTATGGTAGTAGCGCACTCCTACCTAATACTCTACCTGCCAACCAATTCCTAGGAACAGGAAACAATACAACTACCGGAATCCCAACATTAATTTGGAGAAACACACTCAACCGAGAAATTGTCACTTGGCAAATCAGTCCATCTCCTGCTGATGCATCAACTCAGATCAGCGCACTCTCAGACCCAAATGTTCAAATTCTTTGGACAGGAGATTTAGACGGCACTGGACGAGCGAAAGTACTAACGCGCAATCAGCAAAACGGTATTATTGAGATTGGCAATTTAAATAATGGTATCTACAACAAAGTCTCAAATCTTCTGCCACTAGATCAAAATTGGGTCTATAGAGGAATTGGAGATGTCAATGGGGATGGAATCAAAGATATCTTCTGGCAGAATAAACAAACTGGGAAAGTTGAAATTTGGAAGCTAGGGGGAAATGGTTATGCCTCAGTTTACGCGCCTCAAGTGATTCCGGGTCCAGATTGGAGAATCGATCAAGTCGCAGATTTTAATGCCGATGGATTAGCAGATATTTTCTTTCGCAATTCACGGACAAACCAAACAGTCATTTGGCTCATGGATGGTGCCACTATTAAAGATAGTGGTCTTTTGGCAACCGTCCCAGTTGATTGGCAAATCATCAATGTGGCTGATTTCGATCATAATGGCACGGCTGACTTTCTGTGGAAAAATACAGTAACAGGTCAAGTTGTCACTTGGCTTTTGGATGGTAAAACTATTAAAAAAGGCAATGCTTTACCTACGGTAACGGATTCATCTTGGAGTGTTAAATCAGTAGCCGACTTCGATCGGGATGGAAACCCAGATATTCTTTGGTATAACAGCCGAACAAGGCAATCAGTTTTCTGGAAAATGAAAGATGGTCAATATGAATCGAGTGTTCTTTTACCTGAAGTTCCAAATTCGGCATGGGATTTAGTGGGAACTCGTGATTTTAATGGTGACGGCAATCTTGATTTACTTTGGCTCAATACTGCAACCGGAACACCAACTATTTGGTACTTGGATAAGATGAAGTATGCGGCGGTTGTAACCTTACCGAATTTACCCAATCTTAATTTCAAAGTCATTGGACTAGATGACTTTAATCAAATTCCAACGTAATTTACGGAATCTTCTTATGTTGCCTTTTGTCACCTCGTTGTGGATTGCCCAAATGCCTGTTATTCCTGGACCTCAAGAGATTTTAAGATCTCAGCAAGAGGTGCGGGTATTGCCAGGAGGTTTGGATGATATTCCTGTTTTTAACAGTAATAGTCCCGAGCTAGTGCTTCAAGAAGGCATTTTATTATCCACATTTCCAAAGAGTGGCAAACAGTTTGAGAATGCACATTTAGATCGATCGTTCACAGGACGGTTTGATATTTTTGCGCATCATATTGCAAAGGGAACACCAGAAGATTTACGAACCTTATATTTAGGAATTATTGCGCACAATCCAGGTAATATCCCGGTGACGATCGATATTCTGCAAGCCTCCAGTCATTTGAGTCAACCGGATGCACCTTTTATCGAGTTGCCACCGATTGTACCGAACAATACGGCGTCTGTGTATGCAGGTCCGGGAAGTCGGGTAGCAAGCGAAGTGCTGCGGGGATTTCGGCAAAATGAATTTCCAGCGAGAATTACAATAGAACCGAATGGATATGCTTTGATACTGAATCAAGATATTCCAGTAAGAGCGCTAACACCACCCATCAATGGCCGATCGGTGCTAATTCGATTGCGTAGTAGTGGTCCGGTATATTTAGCTAGTATGGGAAAATTTGCACCATTTGATGAACAAGGCAAGGAACGCGCACCGAAGCTTGAAGAATGGCGATCACTATTACAAACTAGTAATCTTTCAAGTCCTCGCGATCGTACGCCCACCCCCATTTCACAAACAACAGGTAGTTTGATTTATAGTCGCGTCGCTGGGGTTTCAATCGGGTCTCGGTGGCAAGGTATTTTGAGCGATCGCAACTCAACTAGTTTAGCAATTCCCAAAGCAGGCAGCGCAATTTCCTATGGTATTAGCTTATTACATCGCGGAACCTTAGGGACAGGGCAAGATCAAAGCGCTAAAATGGAACGACGCTATTTGGATACTGCCTACGAAGCTCATGGGAACTATGGAATTGAATACAACTTAGTATTGCCCTTAGAGAACAAAAGTAATGAATTAAAAACTGTAAAAGTTTCGATCGAAACGCCGTTAAAACGAGATGATACGCAACAAGGTCTTCAATTCTTTGATCCATTACCTAAGAATATTTTCTTTCGTGGCACGGTACGGGTGAAATATGCGGATGATCAAGGCCGATCGCAAACCCAATATTTTCATTTAGTTCAGCGACAAGGACAAATGGGTGAGCCGTTGGTGGTGCTTCAGATGAAACCAGGAGAAAAACGAAAAGTATTAGTAGACTTAATTTATCCCGCAGATGCAACCCCGCCACAGGTTTTGACGGTGCAGACAAATCCAAGGTAAGATGCCATCGAACTTTCACTTAAAGACGTGAGTTGCCGTGAAACTTTCGGTTGTTATTCCATGCTTCAATGAACTCGCAACTATTGAGTCCGTTATCCAATCTGTAAAAAAATGCGGGATTTGTTCTTTAGAAATTATCATCGTTGATGATTGTTCAACAGATGGAACTTGTGAACTACTTTGTACTCTAGAATCTCAAGTCGATCGTATTATTTACCACTCTCATAACCAAGGAAAAGGGGCAGCATTACGATCGGGATTTAGGGCTGTAAATGGCGATATTGTTATTGTACAAGATGCAGATTTAGAATACGATCCCCAGGAGTTTTCGATCGTCATTGAGCCAATTTTAAACGGAAAAGCCGATGTAGTTTACGGCTCCCGCTTTGTTGGAGGAGAACCTCACCGAGTCGTTTACTATTGGCATATGGTGGGCAATCGACTTTTAACGACTCTTTCTAATATGTTGACTAACATTAATCTTACGGATATGGAAACGTGCTACAAAGCATTTCGGCGAGAAATCATCCAGGCCGTAGAGATAGAGGAAAATCGGTTTGGATTTGAACCCGAAATCACGGCAAAAATTTCTCGGATGGAATGCAAAATTTACGAAGTTGGTATTTCTTACTATGGAAGAACATACAAAGAAGGTAAAAAGATTGGATGGAAAGATGGATTTCGAGCAATTTTTTGCATTTTAAAATACAATCTCAGACCTCAAGCCAAAACTCAATCATTACAAGCATTGGCTAAAAATAGAGATCTTACCTCGATCGAAAAGTAGTCTAAAATCACCCAATCCTATACTTAAAATATCAAATAAAATTATGTCAGAACCGTTTTTAGAACCAATCTTGCGTTGGATGCGTCTACGCCAAGTTATTAATGAAATCCCAGCGCAATCGATCGTATTGGATATTGGATGTGGGACAAAAGCAAGTTTCCTGAAAGCGATCGAGCCTAAAATCAAAAAAGGCGTAGGGATTGACTTCAAAGTTCCAGAATTTTCTACACCAATTTTACAAACATTTCAAACCCATTTAGAGGAACGTCTCCCTTTTTCTGATAATTCGTTTGATGTTGTCACGATGTTAGCGGTCCTAGAACATATTGAGTATGAAGAGCAAATCCTCAAGGAAATTTATCGCATACTCAAACCATCCGGAAAGCTAATACTAACCGTTCCATCCATATGGGCACAACCTGTATTAGAGTTTCTTTCTTATCAGCTAAAAATTGTTGATGAACGTGAAATTCGTGACCACAAGCGATATTACGATCGAAAACGATTACAGGCTGTACTCATTAAAAAGTCAGGATTCATACAGTTTAAACATCGATATTTTCAATTATTCATGAATAATTTTTGCATTGTAATTAAGCAAAATTAATTAACTACTTAATCATTTTATGCTCAAATCAAAGCTAAAGACGCTCATTGCGATCGGCTTAATTTCACTATTTTTTGTACTATCATTCCGTGCTTTTGCATTCTACAGAGTTCCGATATTCAATTCAGATAATGCAGTCCATATCGTGATGGAACAGGATCTCAATCTCCCAGAGGATCTATATTATTGGGGCCAAAATCATCTGGGTAGTTTGCTCCCAATTGTCAGTTATTTTGGGGTGAAAATTTTCTCCCTGTCTCCGATCGCTGCAGTTTCATATGTTCACTATTTTCTCTTACTGACTGGATTCTTAAGTTTTTCTAGTATTTTGAGTAGTAATTTTTCAAAACTCACACTAGCTCTAGTATGGTTCTTGCCTGCTGCTAGATGAAATCAATCATACAGTCAATCACATTTTCTATAGATAATTGGATATTGAGCTTTTATTGAATAGCTTGTCTTGTTTTAGCTTCTTCCTTAATCACGATTTGCATAATTTGGATTCAAAAAAATTGGATCAAAATTTCAAATTTAGAATTGCTATTCGTCAAGCTTTCGACTCGGACTTAAAATGGTCAGTGTTGTTTGGAATTA
>JAYUEU010000379.1:0-5532 GCA_043739065.1 Synechococcales cyanobacterium
TACACATTGAATTCAGTCCCTGTTTCGTTTTCACGTTGATGAGACGCTTCGGCTTGCAGTTCTTCAACGGCATCCCAAGCTGCTGCACATTTCGGTGAATTCGCACCATCAATGCCGCAAGTCTCGCGAGCATTCTCACGTTCCGCTTCAATCTTCTTTTCTAGCTGATCATTCTTGCTCATAGCAGTATTTCCTTCACTCTTCATAAAGACATATTGTTGGGTGTCGTTGAGTTGTTCTAGCCTATGCCATCAAACTCTGGCAAGGCTGTTCGCCGTGAACCGAAAAATTCACTCGAACTGCTTTTGACGACTCTCCTAGTGTACCCCGCCTTCTCTAGATCCGTAGATCGAGGAAAACCGTCCAACGATCGGTAGGGCGATCCTTTACACTAAAGTAGTGTCTAACATTGATGGATGGATGGGTAACGCGTTGGAGAGTTTGGCCTAACTCGTTTGCTTGATAGTCCCTGGTCTTCCTAGTTCTTTAAAGTCGGTTCTACTCAAGGATTGGGCTGATCAGTAGCGAGGATTTATTGCGCAATCTTGGGCGAATAAATCACAGGTTCAGTCTTGATCCCCGTAGACGATCACCCGGATTTTCCTCGTAATGTGTAAGCGATCGCGTTAAAATTCTTAAGACCTTCTTAAACTCTACACGTTCCTCTTTTACTGATCCTGCCGCATCTATTGATGAGAATTGTTCAAGCCAACAACATCTCTACAAAAGTTCCAACTAAAGTTCTAACCGTCTCACTCCTCGTTCTCGCCACTCATTTTTGGATATCCCGCTATGGACTCTGTGACTATGTCTTCTAAATGGGTCAGCAGCCTTTCTAATAAAGTCTCCCTAGAGGCTGCACTTGAGGATGTTGTTAATCAAGCTTCTGCCCAATTAGAAGCTACGGCCACCTTGGGTTTCATTTATGTATCATCGGCCTTCACCAGTGAATACTCGCGGCTGATGCCATTGCTGACTGAGTTATTGCCGAATGTTCCATTAATCGGTTGTAGTGGCGGTGGGATTATTGGCACCCAAGCCGATCATAATGTTCAAGAAGCCGAAGATGAAGTGGCCATTAGTTTGGTGTTGGCTTATCTGCCAGACGTGACGGTTCAGCCTTTTCATGTCGATACCGATCGGTTGCCCGACCTCGATGGATCGCCCGGAGCTTGGTCCCGGTTAATTGGCGCGGATCCAGCCCAGTCGCCTTGTTTTGTTTTGCTGTCGGATCCGTTTTCCCGAGGCATAAAAGACTTTTTAGCAGGTCTCGACTATGCCTATCCCGGCACTCCAAAAATTGGCGGTGTGGCTAGTTCTGGCATTGTGAACGGGTCGGTTGGGTTGTTTTGCCATAAGCGCATGTATCGCGAAGGTACTGTAGGGTTTGCGTTGAGCGGCAATTTGGAGATGGAGACGATCGTGGCTCAAGGGTGTCGTCCGATCGGGAATGCGTTTCGAGTGACGGAAAGTGAGCGCAATATTGTGATTAAAATGTCACCCGAGGAAGAATTCAGCAGTCGTCTAAGTCCTTTGGAACAGCTTCAAAATTTAGTGCAATCGCTGGATGAAGATGACAAGCTATTGGCCCAGACTTCGTTGTTTGTCGGTGTGGCGCAGACGGAATTTAAGATGTCGCTGGGGGCTGGGGATTTTTTGGTGCGAAATTTGATGGGCTATGACCCGAAAGAAGGTGCATTGGCCATAGGCGATCGGATTCGTCCGGGACAGCGACTTCAGTTCCATTTACGAGATGCGGCGACATCGGAAGACGATTTACGATCGTTGCTTAAGCAGCATCAAGAGGGTTTATCGGACAAACCGGAACCGATCGGGGCGTTGATGTTTGCTTGTTTGGGGCGCGGCGAGTCGTTGTATGAAGAGAAAAACTTTGATTCCCACTTATTTACCGAAGCATTGGGCATGATGCCGATCGCTGGGTTTTTCTGTAATGGTGAAATCGGACCTGTGGGAGACAGCACCTATCTTCATGGATTTACGTCGGTGTTCGGCATTTTCCGTCCTAAACATACGCCCAAACCTTAAAATGAAAATGCTGTCACAATTATTGAACTGGAAAAACCGTGGGATTTAAAGTAGGACTGTTAGGACTCGGGACCGTGGGCGCAGGCACCGTTCAGATTCTGCAAACCCCCGACCAGCGCCACCCGCTGTTAACGGAACTCGAAATTCATAAAGTTGGGGTCCGATCGTTGTCTAAAGCCCGTGATGTGAGTTTGCCCAGTAGCATTCTGACGACGGATTTGGCTTCTATTGTGAATGATCCTGAAATTGACATCATTGTCGAAGTTATGGGCGGCATTGAACCCGCTCGTGAGTTGATTTTGACAGCGATCGCGAATGGTAAACACATTGTCACGGCCAACAAGGCACTGATTGCTAAATATAGCGACGAAATTTTTAGCGCGGCGGAAAAGTATGGCGTGTATGTGTTGCTTGAAGCGGCAGTGGGCGGCGGGATTCCCGTGATTGAGCCGTTGAAACAATCGCTGTGTTCTAACCGAATTCAGAGTGTCATGGGAATCATCAATGGCACCACGACTTATATTTTGACTCGCATGGTGAATGAGGGCGCGGAATTTGCGGATGTGCTGACGGATGCTCAACGGTTGGGCTATGCCGAAGCCGATCCGACGGCAGATGTAGACGGAGGTGATGCGGCAGATAAGATTTCGATTTTGGCGGCGTTGGCGTTTGGTGGGCGGGTCGATCGTTCTCAGGTGTCTTGTGAAGGCATTCGTGAGGTGGGCCGATCGGAGATTGCTTATGCGGAAAAGTTAGGGTTTGTGATTAAGCTTTTGGGCATTGCCGAACGATCGAACTCTGCAGCAAATACTTTGGCCGTCCGGGTTCATCCAACGCTGTTGCCTAAAGCTCATCCTTTAGCGAATGTGAATGATGTTTACAATGCCATTTTAGTTGAGGGCGATCCAGTCGGACAGGTGATGTTCTTCGGGCGCGGTGCGGGTTCGGGACCGACAGCGAGTGCAGTGACGGCGGATTTGTTGAATATTGCGGCGTTGCTTAAGGTGGGTCGTGATTGTGCTAAGCAAGCAGATGGGACTCCACTTTTGGATCCGCTTTTGGCTTGTGCCTACCGTCAAGAGTTTGCGATCGCACCTTTGGAAACTTTAGAATCCAAGTTCTACGCAAGATTTTTGACCCAAGATTTACCGGGTGTGATTGGTAAGTTAGGGACTTGTTTTGGCGATCATCACGTCAGTTTGGAATCAATTGTCCAGGCCGATAAGCGCGATGGATTGGCGGAGATTGTGGTAGTAACTCATGTGGTTAAGGAAGGATATTTCCGATCGGCTTTGGCGGAGATTGAACAAATGAATGTGTTGTCTAGTATTGCAAGTGTATTGCGTGTATTACCGACCTAGAATTTGAAGTCTCAATTTGAACTTTAAATTTGAATAACGATCGTGCTTTTTCGGGAGTGCGATCGCTTTGGTTTGAATAAATATTTAAATTAACAGAGTTTGGAATGACACCCAGCTATTTTTACGGGGTTCGGGGAGTGAATTTGGAGGAATGGAGGTGCAGTATAATTGAGGAACCAGAGCATAAAAATTGTATTTAGATGAGGTGACAGATGGGTAAGTTACAGGATTTGATGAAGCGCATTACCCAGACACCGGGATTATGTGGGGGTCGGCCTTGTATTCGGGGAATGCGAATACGGGTTTGTGATGTATTGGAAATGTTGGCAGAAAGAGTGAGTGTGACAGAAATTCTGGAGGATTTCCCCGATTTGGAAATGGAAGATATTCAAGCTTGTTTAGTTTTTGCGGCGCGTCGGACTGAGTTTCCTCGGTTAACGGCATGAAGATTTGGGTTGATGCTCAATTACCGCCGACATTGGCGATTTGGTTAACAGAGACGTTTCAAGTAGAGGCGTTCTCGTTGCGAGATTTGGGATTACGAGATGCGCAAGATGTGGAAATTTTTGAGGCGGCAAGGCAGGAGGGTGAGGGGTTAGTCATTATGACGAAGGATAGTGATTTTGTGGATTTGGTTTGTCGATTGGGAGTACCGCCCCAAATTCTATGGTTGACTTGTGGAAATGTGACGAATCGTAATTTGCAAAAATTACTGATGACTACTTTTTTAGCTGCTTTGAAAGAGTTGACGATCGGCTCTCAGGTTGTAGAAATTGCTTGCTAGAGGAGCAAAGGTGCTTACTTTACGGGTGAAATTGGAGATTGTTATCCTGCGATCGGACCATCATAGTTTTCTATATGGAGCCTTCAACGATCGTAAAAAGATCAATACACCGTCGAGCAAAACTCAGGCATTTACTCAATTTCTTGAAAATCGTATTCTTGGATAGCATAGTGCTTGACCGTAACAGCTGATTTCACGCCGTCAGATTTACGATACGATCGATCGTTTTTTAGTCCAACGATCGATCGAAAATAACTACGATCGGACCGATCGGAACATACCAAATCGACATAAGCCCTGACCAAACGCAAGCCGCATCAAGATTAGAGTCGGCACTTCCCGCAATGACTTCACAAACCCCGGAATCCCAAACTTAATCAATCCCGCCGGACGCACAATCCCCTGCCAAATCGAATCCAACCACGATGGCAACGTCTCACTCGTCCAATCCGCCGTCATCACTGTACCCGGCTGCGACAGACCCGTTTCCGCCAATAACTCCGCAAAACGCTCAATACTTGCAAACTCAGGATGCGCCCACTGATCTAAAAGCTGCTTCATCACCCAACGCTCCCACAACACCAACGGCTTCTTGCGTGCATCTCGCTGATTCCAATCGGCTACTACCAGCACCCCACCCGGCTTTAACACCCGCATCAACTCCCGCGCAAACCCAGCCTTATCCGGCATATGTGGACCCGCCTCAATACACCACACCACATCAAAACTGCCATCTGCAAAGGATAAATTCATCGCATTATCCCGCTGAAACTTTGCCGTCACCCCCGGTGGAGTCAACTCCGTCGCTCGCTGAACCTGTCCCGGACTAATCGTAATTCCCGTCACCGCAAACCCATACTCTCTCGCCAAAATTCGACTGCTTCCACCAATCCCACAGCCCACATCCAAAACTGTAGTCCCCGCCGCCAACTGATCTAGCCCGCCCCATTTCACCATCTCATGGACAAAATCTGACTTCGCTGCCAAAAAATCCTTACGACCCACTGGATTGCCATAATGCCCAAGGTGAATATGCTCGCCCCAATAAAATTCTAAGATCCCATCCTCTGTCCACTCATCGTAGGCCGTCGCCACTGACTCGCCAGATTGGTACTGACGGGGACTGAGTAAATAAATCGCCGCTAACCCCGACGCGCCTAAGACAATTAACCAAGTGATGTTCATCATAATTCTTAACAGTGCTTTATATTATCTTACGACTAGACGAGGGACTCAACCCATAGGAGTCCGTAAATCGTGAGAAACCGCATGGAGAAAATCATCCTTGAGCTGAGTGAGAATCTTTAGTTCTTCAACGGTGGCTTGGAGGATACGATCGTT
>JAYUEU010000380.1:0-4904 GCA_043739065.1 Synechococcales cyanobacterium
CCGCCGACTTGTGCCCCGGAACAGGAACTAAATAAACCGAATCGCCCGATCGGAGCAGTGTTTCAAACATCTCGCTATGATTTTTCGTCGCCAACATTCCAATCACCCAATGGGTCGGTAATGTCGTTGGTTGACTGTCTAAAAACGATCGTAATACCGTAGAACTATCACTGTTATGGGCACCATCAATCAAAATTTTATGGCCGCGCCAGTTGTACCATTGCAAACGGCCTATCCACTGAGTTTTTGCAATGCCTTGAGTAATCGCCTCATTGGGAATATCCCAACCATCTTGACGCAACAACAGCGCCGTCGCGATCGCTAGCGACACATTAGCCAACTGCACCGCACCCTGAAGCGGTAACTCAAACATCAACGATCGCGGGACCAACGCAACGCCTTCTTCCTCTAATTCAAATAATTCAAATCCTTCATACACTGCCCACCCCTGAGCCATCGCCTGAGCAGGCTGAGGAAAACTCATAGGACTGTAAAGATCGTAGCCCCGTCGTACAATGACCGCCGCTGCTTCCTTTGGCATCTGACCCACAATTAAGGGGCAACCTGTTTTAATAATTCCAGCTTTTTCAAAGGCAATTTTCGCCAACGTGTCACCAAGACGTTCAACATGCTCCAAACTAATGGAGGTAATAATGCTCGCTAACGGTTCATCAATCACATTCGTCGCATCAAGCCGCCCGCCCAAACCTACTTCAACGATCGCGATATCCACCGATTGATCGACAAAAATGCGCCACATCGCCGCCGTCAATACTTCAAATTGCGTCGGTTCAAGATCCCCAGAAATTTTCGATTGCACAACTTGTAACGCTCGCAATAAGGTTTCCCAAGCGATCGGTTCATCATCAATACAAATCCGCTCTGTCCAATCAACTAAATGAGGAGACGTATAGCGACCCACTCGGTAACCAGCTTGGTGAAAAATAGACGAAAGGTATGCACAAACAGATCCTTTTCCATTACTGCCCGCCACATGAATCACCGGAATCCGCTTTTGGGGATCGCCCAATGCTGCCATCAGACGAATGCTATTCTCTAGCCCCAACTTGACTCCAAATCGGGCATAGCTTCCCAGCAAGCGATCGATCGCTTGATTCTGTTCTGAGATCCGATCTGGTGAAACATTATCCAAAAGCTTTGCCTAGAATCCAAACGCACCTATCAGTGTGACGCAGAATGGTTATTTGTAAATTTTATCTCTAAATCATGTTTTTATGTAACATCTATTCTTGTTGTGTCGGAATACAGAATGTAAACGTAGTGCCTTGAAGAGGGTTGCTCTCGACGGTAATTGTTCCATGATGCAAGTCAACACAGGTTTTAACCACGGCCAAACCAAGCCCTGTCCCCGCAATTAGTCCAACATTTTGACCGCGATAAAAGGGCGTATATAAATGAGGAATATCTATCGGAGATATCCCCTGGCCTTGATCCTGAACTTTAAAAATGATGCCACCTGTCACCCTATTAGTATCGCTATTAATTTGACTGAGATCATGGAATTGATCTTCTAAAATAAGTTGAATTTCGCTCTGAATTGGCGAATATTTGATTGCATTTAGCAGTAAGTTACTCAAAATTAAATACAAAAGTTTCTCGTCTAAATTGGCATATTGTTGACTCGATCGGCTGATGAATTGAATCAGATGATGATGGGCGTTTGCGAGATCAATATCTTCGACTAGATTTAAGCAAAAAGATGTGAGTTCTAGCCGATCGCGTTGGCATATCAAATTTCCCCCCTCCGCCCGTGCCAACGTCAAAATATCATTGAGCAACTGGGTCATGGCCTTGGCAGAGGATTGAATTCGCAGGGTGTTTTTGCGAACCTTGTCACGATCGCTAGATTGGTCACTTGTGAGCAAAAGCTGACTTGATCCTAAAATCACACTTAAGGGCGTTCGGAATTCGTGGGAAGCCATGGAGAAAAATTTTAGCTTCCAATCATCGCGATCCTTTTGTTCAAGCAGTTTTTTACGTTGGGCTTCACTTTTCTTTCGTTGGTTGACTTGTTGTTGGACCAAATAAACCCCTAAACTGACAATTCCAAATGCCGATACCAGCCACCAAGCTTCAATGAAAACCCGATCGCGAATATTGGCCTGAGATTCTTGAAGCCATTGCCGTAGTCGCGATTCTTCTACGTCTTGCATTTCGATCAGCAATCCTTGGATGCGCTCTCGAAGCTGGACGCTAGCCCGAGTAATATTCTGTTGTTGGACGACTTCGGTCTTGTCAATTTTATACAGCTGAAGCGATCGTTCAAGCAGGGCAATCCGATCGCGAATTAAGACTTCCATCCGATCGAGTCGCCGCGTTTGTTCCGAATCAAGGTTCAGCCGTTGCCGCAATTGAATCAGTTTTGTGTCAAGATCTTTAATACCCGCACTATACCGATTCTTCTCTGCTCGATCGTCCAGCAATACATACCCGCGCCGCGCGGACTCAGCCACCGTCATATCTGCATAAACAGTGGTTAAATGTTGGATAATTTCGTAAGACTTTAAAACCTGTTGATTACTCTCAATTAACTGTATGGAGTTACGATATGAGACTAAGTTGCTGCCACTAATCCAGAGTAGCGAACCCAATAATCCACCAACTAACCATTGATATTCAGAACTCCATTTTAACGATCGAAACCATTTCATATTTCATTGATTGATCATACTACTGTATTTTCTATTATCCCTTTGCTATGCGTATTTTAGTTGTAGAAGATGATGTTCAACTGGCCGATGTATTAACCGACGCATTATCCGATCAGCAATATATTGTTGACTTGGCTCAGGACGGCGATGTCGCGACGGAATGGATCAATACCTTGACCTATGACTTAATTGTCATGGATGTGACTTTGCCGAAGTTAGATGGTTTAAGCTTGTGTCGGCGATTGCGCGATCGGGGACTAAATTTACCGATTTTGATGTTAACCGCCCGAGATACGATTTCCGACAAAATAATCGGACTCGATGCTGGTGCAGATGACTACATGGTCAAACCCTTTGACTTACAAGAATTGATGGCTCGCGTACGGGCATTGATTCGCCGAGGAACGACACCATCCTCTTCCAGTTTAGTGTGGGGACAACTCAAGCTAGACTCGTTTACCCACGAAGTTCATTATGACAATCAAGAATTTTTTCCCACACCCAAAGAGTACGCACTGCTAGAACTCCTCGTCAGTAATGGTCGGCGGGTGATGAGTCGGGCGGGCATCATCGATCGACTTTGGCCGATGCAAGACTCCCCCACGGAAGAAGCTGTAAAATCTCACATCAAAGCGCTTCGTCAAAAGCTAAAACTCGTGGGCGCACCGGATGATTGCATTGAGACCGTTCACGGCTTAGGCTATCGCATGAAATAACTTTATAATGCCATTCAAGTCATCACAACTAACCGATTTCTCCCCGTTCTGACCTCGATTTCTCCCATGTCATATGAATATAATCAGAGAATAGGTTAAGTCATAGAACAAAACCTAGAGATTTTCTCGAAACATTTTCGATGAGTATGAAGAGAGCCATTTGCTAACAACTACAGCAGATGGCTTTTTTATTTAGGGCTTTTCATTCTACAAGTTCGATATTTTGCGTATTTACGAGAATAGTCCGTTCTAGTCCTCAGAGATTTTCGTCTTCGATGAGTGAACCGCCTAAACGCCTCGTCCAAATCTAAAATGAAATGACCCTTTACTCACTCATCCTAAACAAATACTGTTTACCCTGTTATAGTCTGAGAATAATCGCTCCTTAGCTCCGAAATATGCCCAAAGCTATCGTTAATTCTCATATTCCTATCCCTGATGAGCACCTCTATCAACTATCAAAACTTCGTAATCTAAGCAACCTCTGGGATCAAGCTTTTGGCATCCCAGGAACCCAGTGGCGAATGGGACTTGAATCTTTAATTGGACTTTTTCCGATCGGTGGTGATTGGATCGGACTTCTGATGTCTAGCTACATTCTATTTCACGCCGTAAAATTCAACCTCCCCCGCTCTGTGATGGTGCGCATGGTTTTGAATGTTTTAATTGATGCGTTCGTTGGAGCCGTACCAATTTTAGGCGATCTTTTCGACACGACCTGGAAGGCCAACACTAAAAACGTAAACTTATTAGAAGCCCATCTAAAATCTCCACAAACCAGCCACAAAGCAGACAAACTTGCACTCTGGCTTTTATTCGGTGGATGTATCTTACTAGTCCTATTTTTAATGGGAATATCTGTCACACTGATGATCGCGATCGGAAAATTCATCACCCATTCTTAGCCTCAGAAGTGAGAATTAAGGGCAAAAAATAGCCTTTGAACTGACGGGTCCAAAGGCTCTGAAGATAATTTCGAGTTGTAATCAGTTGCCGCGAATAGTCCTCGATTTAAAAAGAAATACAATGAAATAGTTTGATTTAGACAAGTCGAGAATAATACTCAACCACTAGCAATTCATTGATTTGGAGTGCGACCCACTCCCGTTCACAAAGACCATTGACCTTACCAATAATCTTAGTTTTATCAAACTCAAGATGGCTTGGAAGGTTAGTTAAACCTGGGTATTGAAGATTCGCTTCGACCAATTTCTTGGACGCTTCCCGTTCACGCACCGTAATAACTTCACCGGGACGGCATTGGTAGGATGCAATATCCACAACCTTGCCGTTGATGGTGACATGGCCATGGTTCACAAGTTGACGTGCACCTGGGATGGTTGGAGCCATGCCCAAACGGAACACGGTGTTATCCAAACGCATTTCCAGAAGTTGGAGCAGAACAAGTCCGGTCGAACCCGCAGCGCGACGTGCTTTTTGGACATAGCGACGCAATTGCTTCTCGCTCAACCCGTAGTTGAAACGGAGCTTTTGCTTTTCTTCGAGTCGAACACAA
>JAYUEU010000381.1:0-2288 GCA_043739065.1 Synechococcales cyanobacterium
TCATGCGGTTTCAACGCCCAAATTTTGTCAGGACCGGAAGGTAGCAGCAATACGGGATGCTTGGGACAGGCGTGAACTCCGGGTCTTCTGCATTTTTAGGACTATTTACGTCCGATCGTGACAAAGATTTGATTTACCGGAATTCCACTGCCACTGGATCTTCCCGACCCGCCTTCAGCATCACCGCCGCATCACAATGGTCTGGGCAATGACTTGGACAATGATCGAGACCGATCGGATCTCCCATCACTACATGCCACTCGTGTAATTTGTAATGGACACAGCAATTTGCCACTAATGGATCGCGCGCCACAATTTCCTTAGCCTGCTCCATTGACTCCGCTTCAAACAGCAGCATTCCACCGCCTTTTTGCTTCCAGTATCCTGTTTGAGCGTGATGGCCGTTCTGGATTAACTCTTGGACAAATGCGAGATGAGCTGGGACATATCGATCGAAGGTGGGCTTATCGACAATTCCTTCTTCAATTTTGACAAACCAAGGCATGAACGGTTCCTTTCGGTGGATTTAACATCGGTGGATTTAATACAGGAAATTTTTAAGGATATTGGGGGGGCTGACTCATCAGGGCACAGGATGTTACTTCCCTTACCCCTTATAATAAGCTTAATCCGATCGCAACTCGAATATCATCATGGCGCTGACTGAACCTGGAAGTTACAAAGAAACCGTTAACCTTCCCCAAACCAAGTTTGATATGCGGGCCAATGCGGTCAAACGTGAACCTGAAATTCAGGCGTTTTGGACTGAGACGCAGATCTATGAGACGCTTGCACAAGAGAATACGGGAGAGCCATTCATCCTCCATGACGGACCGCCCTACGCCAACGGCTCGCTTCATGTTGGTCATGCACTAAATAAGATTCTGAAAGACATTATCAATAAGTATCAGTTGCTGAATGGTCGGAAGGTTCGGTTTATTCCAGGCTGGGATTGCCATGGATTACCGATCGAACTGAAGGTATTGCAAACCCTAAAACAAGAGGAACGTAAAGCGCTAACTCCGATCGCACTGCGGAAAAAAGCCAAAGAATTCGCCCTTGAAGCCGTCAACGATCAACGGGAAGGCTTTAAGCGTTACGGAGTCTGGGCCGATTGGGAAAAGCCCTACATCACTTTGGATCCGGCCTATGAAGCGGCTCAAATTGAAGTATTTGGACAAATGTTTCTGAAGGGCTTTATCTATCGCGGATTGAAACCCGTCTACTGGAGTCCGAGTTCTCGTACAGCATTGGCAGAAGCGGAGTTGGAATATCCGGAAGGACACATTTCAAATAGCTTGTATGCTGCATTTGAAATGCTTACGTTATCGCCTGAATTACAAATGCCCTTTGATTCATTCTTAGGCGAATTAGGCGTGGCGATTTGGACCACAACACCCTGGACTTTACCGGGGAATTTAGCGATCGCAATCAATCCCGATCTGGTGTATTCCGTTGTCGAAGTGGGCGAAAATAATCCGACAAAATTTAAGTATTGGTTAGTTGCAAAAGACTTGGTTGAGTCTCTTGCGGCTAAGCTCGGCGTAACACTAGAAATCAAAGCGTCTGCTCTGGGTAAATTGCTAGAACATTGCACCTATCGTCATCCGTTGTACGATCGTATCTCCGAAATCATTATCGGCGGCGACTACATCACAACCGAAGCCGGAACAGGACTAGTCCACACAGCGCCCGGTCACGGACAAGAAGACTATATCGTCGGCAAAAAATACAATCTCCCCATTCTCGCACCCGTTGATGATGGCGGGATTTTGACCGAAGAAGCCGGGAAATTTGCAGGCTTAAATGTCCTAAAAGATGCAAATCCAGCGATCATTGCCGCGTTGCAAGAACTCGGTTGCGTCATCAAAGAAGAACCCTACCAACACAAATATCCCTACGATTGGCGAACAAAAAAACCCGTCATTTTCCGAGCCACTGAACAATGGTTCGCATCGGTTGCAGGCTTTAGAGATGCCGCATTAGCCGCCATTGAAACCGTGACTTGGATTCCCTCACAAGGTAAAAACCGCATCACTCCAATGATTGCTGAACGATCGGACTGGTGCATTTCTCGCCAACGTAATTGGGGCGTTCCAATTCCAGTTTTTTACAATACTGAAACCAATGAACCCTTGATTGCTGCCGAGACCATTGCTCACATCAAAGCGATCGTGGCGGAGCATGGAACGGATGCATGGTGGGAAATGAGCGTTGAAGAATTGCTGCCTGAACAATATCGCAACGATGGCAACACCTATCGTCAAGGCTTCGACACGATGGATGTG
>JAYUEU010000382.1:0-2261 GCA_043739065.1 Synechococcales cyanobacterium
TCATGCGGTTTCAACGCCCAAATTTTGTCAGGACCGGAAGGTAGCAGCAATACGGGATGCTTGGGACAGGCGTGAACTCCGGGTCTTCTGCATTTTTAGAGAACTTCACGTCCGATCGCTACAAGCACATGACTTACAGGCATTCCACCACCACCGGATTTGCCCGTCCCGACTTCAGCATTAGCGCGGCATCGCCATAGCTTAGACAATGATCGAGACCGATCGGATCACCCATCACCACATGCCACTCATACAGTTTGTAATGCACACAGCAATTAGCCACTAAAGGATCTCGGGCTACAATATCTTTCGCTTGTTCCATCGATTCCGCTTCAAACAACAGCATTCCGCCGCCTTTTTGCTTCCAATAGCCTGTTTGAGCGTGGTGACCGTTTTGAATTAATTCCTGCACAAATGCGAGATGAGCGGGGACATACAGATCGAAAGTAGGCTTATCGACAATTCCTTCTTCAATTTTGACAAACCAAGGCATAGACGGTTCCTTTGAGTAGATTTAATAACGGAAATTTTCAAGAATTGTTGGGGGCTGACTCAGCGCAAGGCAGGATGTTACTTCCCTTACCTCGTATAATAAGAGCTAATCCGATCGCAACTCGAATATCATCATGGCGCTGACTGAACCTGGAAGTTATAAAGAAACCGTTAACCTTCCCAAAACCAAATTTGATATGCGGGCCAATGCGGTCAAGCGTGAACCTGAAATTCAGGCGTTTTGGACTGAGGCTCAGATTTATGAGAAGCTTGCGCAAGAGAATACGGGAAAACCCTTTATTCTGCACGACGGACCTCCTTACGCCAACGGTTTACTTCATGTTGGTCATGCGCTAAATAAAATTCTTAAGGATATTATTAATAAATATCAGTTGCTGAATGGTCGGAAGGTTCGCTTTATTCCGGGCTGGGATTGCCACGGATTGCCGATCGAACTGAAAGTATTACAAACCCTAAAACAAGATGAACGCAAAGCGCTAACTCCGATCGCACTGCGGAAAAAAGCCAAAGAATTTGCCCTTGAAGCCGTCAACGATCAACGCGAAGGCTTTAAGCGCTACGGAGTTTGGGCCAATTGGGAAAAACCTTACATCACCTTGGATCCAGCCTACGAAGCTGCTCAAATCGAAGTCTTCGGGCAAATGTTTCTCAAGGGCTTTATCTATCGCGGACTCAAACCCGTCTACTGGAGTCCGAGTTCTCGCACAGCATTGGCAGAAGCAGAGTTGGAATATCCAGAAGGACATATTTCAAATAGTTTGTATGCTGCATTTGAAATGCTTACGTTATCACCTGAATTGCAAATGCCGTTTGATTCATTTTTGGGTGAATTGGGCGTGGCAATTTGGACTACAACGCCTTGGACTTTACCGGGGAATTTGGCGATCGCGATCAATCCCGATCTGGTGTATTCCGTTGTCGAAGTGGGCGAAAATAACCCAACAAAATTTAAGTATTGGTTAGTCGCAAAAGACCTTGTGGAGTCTCTTGCGGCCAAACTCGGCATAACCCTAGAAATCAAAGCGTCTGCTCTGGGTAAACTGCTGGAACATTGCACCTATCGTCATCCGCTGTACGATCGGATCTCCGAAATCATTATCGGCGGCGACTACATCACAACCGAAGCCGGAACAGGATTGGTCCACACGGCACCCGGTCACGGACAAGAAGACTACATCGTTGGTAAAAAGTACAATCTCCCCATTCTCGCACCCGTTGATGATGGCGGAATCCTGACCGAAGAAGCCGGGAAATTTGCGGGCTTAAATGTCCTGAAAGATGCAAATCCCGCGATCGTTGCCGCGATGCAAGAACTCGGTTGCGTCATCAAAGAAGAACCCTACCAACACAAATATCCCTACGATTGGCGTACGAAAAAACCCGTCATTTTCCGAGCAACTGAGCAATGGTTCGCATCGGTTGCAGGGTTTAGAGATGACGCATTGGCCGCCATTGAAACCGTGACTTGGATTCCGCCACAAGGCAAAAACCGCATCACTCCAATGATTGCTGAACGATCGGATTGGTGCATTTCTCGCCAACGTAATTGGGGCGTTCCAATTCCAGTTTTTTACAATACTGAAACCAATCAACCGTTGATTACTGCCGAGACCATTGCCCACATCAAAGCGATCGTCGCGGAGCACGGTACGGATGCATGGTGGGAAATGAGCGTTGAAGAATTGCTGCCTGAACAATATCGCAACGATGGCAACACCTATCGTCAAGGCTTCGACACGATGGATGTG
>JAYUEU010000383.1:0-3094 GCA_043739065.1 Synechococcales cyanobacterium
CGATTTCCAAATATCGTGCAGGTCTGTAAGGATTGGGGGATTGATGCGTTTGAGCTGCCTATTCCAGTGGGTCCAGCGGCTCATTATTGGATGGGTGGGGTAACCTGTGATGCTTTAAATCGGTGTTCGATACCAGGGCTGTATGTAGTGGGTGAGACCGCGAGCACGGGAGTTCATGGTGCAAATCGGTTGGCAAGTAATTCGCTGTTGGAATGTGTGGTGTATGGATCGCAATTGAAAGCCATTGAATTGGTAAACAATATAGATACTCTCTCCAATCAATTGGAAGTCATTACAGCAGGCTCGAATCCGGCAAGTTTAGTGGTGAATGATGCCGATCGGTCGCTGGTATTGGAATTGCGAGAACTACTACCGGAGTTGATGTGGAACGCTGCGGGAATTGTGCGGGAGAGGGCAGCGCTGGAGTTAGCGGTTGGGCAGGTAAATAGTTGGATTGAGCGGTTTGATGGATTGGCTTTATCCCAGACCTTGATGGCCACGGGACCAATTCTAATTGATGACCAATCGTTGGTGCGAGAGTGGGGAGAGTTACGAAATTTGTTGACGGTGGGGCGATTGATTTTGCGAAGTGCGTTGTTTCGCGAAGAGAGTCGGGGCGGCCATTTTCGGGCAGATTTCCCAGAGACCCGAGACGAGTGGGCGGCACATTCGGCGGTGGTAGGCGATGAATTGTTATTGTTCTAAATCCATAAAAAAAGAGAATACCGAAGCATTCCCTAAATGAGGATGATTTTAAATTTTGGTTTTATCTGAATCAATTTATCTAAATCAAGCCATTAAATTAATTACGCCATTTAGGCCACTAACGTATCCGATCGAAGATCTGACGGAACGTGATCAGGAATAGCTAAATCGGCGCAAGTCAACGTATCTGAGAGAATTGCGCTGGCCATCATTCCGGTATGAATTTCGAGATGAGCGTCACCTGGAGCGGCGAAGAGAAGGCGCTGGCCAGGAAAAACAACCCGTTCAAAATACCAATTTGTAACGTTGGTGATCCGGACAACTTGAATTTGGCTGGTGTGGTTGAGGTAGGTGCAGGTCAGGCGATCGGGACGGTCCTGCGGTACGGGGTCAAGGATTTGCGGCATGGCTCAGGATGGGTGTGTGGGAGGAATCCTTAAAAAGTCTAACAGCCCTAAATAAGGTAAACTGTCAACATCGTTACGAATGTATTTTTTCGTATAGTTTTCCACCAATGGTTCAGAGTTTTTAGAGCTGAAACCCTGCTATTTTCTAGGGTTCGATGCTATCGTAAAGATATGTGAAATGTTTATCACTTCTTCGGTTTCACGGGTCTACCAGTCATGAATCCTCGCATTCTCTACGTTCGTCTTCCATGCAATCCAATTTTTCCGATCGGGGTTGTATACTTGGCAGATCATGTTCATAAGTTGTTCCCTGAGGTAGAACAGCGAATCTTTGATTTGGGGACGGTGCCGCCATTGGATTACTCCAGGGCATTGGATCGGGTTATTGATGAGTTTAGACCGACGTTAACGATATTTTCTTGGCGCGATATTCAGATTTATGCACCTGTGGGTGGTCGTGGCGGAAATCCATTGCAGAATGCGTTTGAGTTTTTCTATTCTAAAAATTTACTATTGAAGCTTCGAGGTGCGCTGGGCGGGGCGAAGATGCTGGCCTGGTATTATGGCGAACTGTGGCGTAATCGTCGATTGATTACGCGTGGGGTGAAGCGAGCGCGGCGTTATGTGAACAATGTCACGACTGTAGTGGGCGGCGGGGCGGTGAGTGTGTTTTATGAGCAGCTTGGTGATAAGTTGCCGAAAGGGACGATCGTGTCCGTCGGGGAGGGTGAGTCGTTGTTGGAGCGATTGATTCGTGGGGAGAGTTTGGAGACTGAACGCTGCTATGTGGCGGGGATAGAAAAGCCTCGTGAACGGTTGATTCATGAATTGCCAAAAAACATTGAGAAATCGGCTTGTGAATACAACTATACCGAGTCTATTTGGCCGGAATTTAACTATTATTTTGAATCCGATGATTTCTATGTCGGGGTTCAAACGAAACGGGGTTGTCCTCATAATTGCTGCTATTGCGTGTATACGGTGATTGAGGGTAAACAGGTTCGGATTAATCCAGCCGATGAAGTAGTGCGTGAGATGCGGCAATTGTACGATCGGGGCATTCGGAATTTCTGGTTTACAGATGCGCAGTTTATTCCGGCTCGTAAATACATTGAAGATGCCAAACTATTACTCCGGAAAGTTTTAGCGGCTGGAATGCAGGATATTCACTGGGCTGCTTATATTCGGGCAGATAATATGGATCCTGAGCTTGCAAATTTGATGGTTCAAACTGGAATGAATTATTTCGAGATTGGCATTACCAGTGGATCGCAAGAGCTAGTCCGTAAGATGCGTATGGGTTATAACTTACGTACTGTTTTACAAAATTGTCGAGATTTGAAGGCGGCTGGATTTGATGCGATGGTGTCGGTGAATTATTCATTCAATGTGATTGATGAAACGTTTGAAACCATTCGTCAAACGATCGCCTATCATCGAGAATTAGAGGCTATTTTTGGCGTAGATAAAGTAGAACCTGCGATCTTTTTTATTGGGCTTCAACCCCATACGCATTTGGAAGATTATGCGTTTGAAACTGGCGTATTGAATCGGGACTATGATCCGATGAATCAAATGCCTTGGAATGCGATGAAGCTGTTGTGGAATCCAGGCAAAATGGGTGACTATTTTGGCGATGTCTGTCTTCAGGCTTGGCGTAGGAATTCGGCAGATTTTGGACGCGAAGTGATGTTGGTACTAGAGGAGCAGTTGGGTCGATCGCCCCTTGAAGAAGCACTCACGGCTCCGGTAGTAGAGAAACCCCGTGAAATGGTCCGGATGTAAGTATTAGACCCGATCGTCTTCGACAGCCTAAAAGTCAATGCTAATGATTCGATGTTCGCTAAGTCCAATGCTGTGATCCTCTGTAGGAGGCTTGTGCCAATCTGTCATACAATTCAGGAATGCCTAGGGAACTGAAGAGAGTGGACAATAGTAAAGTATCAGAGTAGTAAAGTATCAGAGTCGGTTTGAGTTGCACC
>JAYUEU010000384.1:0-7456 GCA_043739065.1 Synechococcales cyanobacterium
CACGTCCTGCACGGCTTTAAGCTGATCGGGCGTGGGTTGGTAGGGGAATGAATCTTCCATTTCCTGTTGCCACGGCGTATCTTGTGGATAGGAAAATCCGACTTGTTGGGCGCGGTTGGCATAGAGTTGGAGTAAATCGACGGCCACTTTTTTGATGGCTTTTTTGACTTTGCTTTTAGTCTTTTCCCAAGCTTTGCTAGACATTCTATTCAATTCAGGCTTTTTCTCACCTACCGCCCTAAACCGTGACAGCGAACCCACTTGATCAGCCGCGACTCTGAGCGTTCCATCAGCATATTGCAAGACCAAATATTCTCGGGTTTGATCATTCAAGGTCAGGCTTTCGAGTTTGAGAAATTTACCGATACCGTGGGTTTTGTGGGCAACATAGTCATTCGGTTGTAGTTTGTTTGGATCAACTTGTTTTGACGTGGCGCGGCGGCGTTTGCGGATATAGGTCGGAGTCGTGAGCGTGTGTTGTCCGAAGAATTCCCGATCGGTGACCACCACCACTCGAAACGTCGGCAATACAAAGCCTTCGAGTTCAGCCAGACCTGAATATTTCAATCCCACGGGCGTACGCCCAGCAATGAGTTTGTCGATCGCAGGGTAGTCTTTTGGATTCGGAATAAATTGCGCGGGGCAGTCGTGTTCTTGAAGTAATGCCACCGATCGGGAGGGTTGTGCGGACATTAACCAAATGGCAAATCCTTTTTTACGTTCCTCGCGCAAGATTTCGGCCAATCGACCAAATTGATGAGGCACAGCAGCGATCGAACGGCTGGATAAATTCAATCCACCATTCACTTCAGCCAGTTCATTTAAATAAATACGATCGAATGATTCAGCCTTGTTAATTGCAAGTTCAAAGTTTTGATGTAAAGGTTCAATGACAGATTTGAGATTGGATTCTTGCCAATGTTCCTGAACATGATCGCACCACCGATCGCTATGGGCCGTCGTAAGTTGGAGTTCATCAAAGGCGACAATTGTGGTTTCAGGCAAATAGTCCAATATCGACGCAGATTGATCAAACGCAACCCCAACAAATCGTCGTAACCCTTCAATCGATTCACTATGCTGCAATCGCTCATTGTCTTCGTCGGACAATACAGATGAAATTTTAATCAGTTTTTCTGGTGTTAGTGCAGCTTGAATAATCGGACTAAAACTGGTGGGCGTTAATACAATACTGGGAAGCCGATCGAGCGATCGTTGCGTTCCGGGATCGAATTCGCGAATTTGTTCAAGTTCATCCCCAAACAATTCCAATCGCAATGGCAATTCTAATGACACTGGAAACACATCAATAATGTCGCCGCGTTGACTCCATTGGCCTTCGCTTTCGACTAAGGTTACTTTTTCATACCCTAACCGGGCTAATTTTTTCGCCAGAATCACCGTATTAATTTCGTCGCCTTTGCTCAAAATCTCACAGTAAGAGGCAAAAATATCCTTTGGTGGCAAATGAGGTTGTAACGATCGCTCAGTTGTGATGATTGCCCAATTATTTTGTGCTTTAACCAAATCTGCTAAAACTTGAAGCTGTCCCCAGACCATTTCAGATTCGGGGTCAAACGGTTCGTAGGGCGACGATTCCGAGGTGGGGTAAAAGTGGACTGTCGGCCAGCCCATGGCATCAAGTTGGGCGGCCCAGCGACCTGCATCCTCAATGGTGGCGGTGACGATTAATAAAGGTCGATCGCAGCTCTGAGCCAAGGCAGACGCAACAATTCCCTTCGGCAAGCGCGCCAGACCGGACAAATGTAGTGCTTTGGTTTGGGCGAGTTTGGTCAGGAGTTCCGCTGTCAAGGGCGATCGCCCCATTGCCCGAGTTACCGAAGAAAAAGCCATGAAACCCGCCGCGCTACAGGAAAAGAACAGTTTCCCATTCTCGCATAAATCTTCTCGTGACGGGCAAGGCTGATCCTACGATCGCGGATCTTTAGTCTGCTTTAAGGCACTCAATTTCTTAATAATCCACTGATCCAAGATCCGGACTCCTAAGGTATATTGTGTCTCTATATAGACTCAAACACTACCCATAGCGGCCCAACACACTCATGGTTCAGGATATTCAGCGTACTCGCCCAACCGAAACTACGTCCGCGCAAGCGAATGGGCAGTTTCCAGCTTCGGCTCCGGCAGCTAATCCCGTTTTTTATCGCACCTACAGCCGTAAGCTTACCGGAACCCAGCGTGAATCTTGGACTGAGGTGACTGACCGGACCCTGAAAGGATTAATCGAACTGGGAAAATTCACCCCTGAAGAAACGGCGATCGTCCGTAAAATGCAGCAGGAACTCAAATGTCTGCCGTCGGGTCGTTGGCTATGGGTTGGTGGAACGGAATGGGTTACGAAGCCTGAGAATTTTAATGGTTCCTATAATTGCACTAGTACTAATGTGGTGGATTGGGCTGCGTTTGGATTGATGATGGATTTAGCCATGATGGGCTGCGGGACAGGCGCAATTCTCGAACCAAAGTATACCAATCGTCTTCCTGAAATCCGCAATCGTTTGATTGTTAAAATGGGTTGGGGCATTGGCACGGTTCCAGAGGCCGATCGTGCTGAAACGACTGAAATTAAATTCAATGGAAATTCTGTTGAAATCATCGCTGGAGATAGCCGTCGCGGGTGGGTAGATTCCTATCAGCGCTTGCTTGAACTCTCCACGGACACTAGGTTCACAGGTGATGTCGAAGTTACGATCGATCTCGGAAATATTCGACCCGCAGGTGAAAAACTTAAGGGCTTTGGTGGAGTCGCCAATCCGGTGAAGTTACCTCCGCTTTATGAGCGCTGTGTGCAAATTTTAAATAAGGCGATCGGGCGTAAACTCAGCCCCGTTGAATGCTGCTTGTTGATTGATGAAGCCGCAGCCTGCGTGGTTGCTGGAAATATTCGTCGTAGTGCGGGGATGCGTCAAGGGAATAGCAGTGATGCAGATTTCGCATCTGCTAAAGACAACTTATGGCAACAGGGCGAAGATGGCAACTGGCGCATTGATCCAGAGCGCGATGCTTATCGGATGGCAAACCATACTCGTGTGTATCATCACAAACCTATGAAACAAGAAGTCATCGATGCGGTACGTAAGCAGTTCTATTCTGGCGAAGGTGCCATTCAATATGCGCCCGAAGCGATCGCCCGATCGAGTGCTGATTTGTTACCGAATCGTGATCAACAAATTGAATTCATCACGGCTTATGAATCGGGTAAAGGCGCTGAGTTTTTACTCAATCTAAAATCGGATATGCCCACCGAAGAAATCGAGCATCGTTTAGGCCGATATGGTTTAAACCCCTGTGGTGAAATCATCGGAGAAGACTTCCACTGTAATCTTTCAGAGATTCACCTGAATCAGATTGATCCAAATGATTATCAAGCGCAGGATGATGCATTTACGGCAGGTGGTCTGACGGTTGCGGGATTGTTGAATCATCACTTTACTGAACCACGTTATCAAAAATCACGGTTGATGGACCCGATCGTGGGCGTATCATTCACTGGATTGTTTGATTTCTTTGTTCAAGCCTTTGGGACTGAATGGCTGAATTGGTGGGAAGCGGGTCGTCCCGATACGATGCGCGGCTTAGAATTCAAATCTAAAGAACGAGAATATTTATCTCGCTGGAAAGCAACAGTTCACCGCGTTGTGGGTGAGTATTGTCTAAAACATGGATTGAAAGTACCTAACCGCTGCACGACTGTACAACCTGCGGGAACCAAGAGCTTACTAACGGGCGCATCGTCTGGCTGGCATCCACCCAAGGCCCAACGTTTCATCCGTCGGATTACTTTCCGTAAGAATGATCCAGTTGCTATGGCTTGTTTGGATTACGGTTACAGTATTGTTCCGTCGCAATCGGACAAGGATGATCAAGGTAATCTTTTGAATGATCCCTTTGATCCGCGTTGTACTGAATGGTTGGTGGAAATTCCTGTGGAAGTGCCCTGGGCAAACATTCCTGGTGCTGATGAAGTATCGATCGAAATGTTCTCTGCTACAGCACAATTTGATTTCTATATGCAAGTGCAGAAGTATTACACCGCTCATAATACGAGTGCTACGATCGAACTTCGTGAAGATGAAATCGATGCATTGGCAGATGTGATTTACGATTCTGTCGCCAGCAATGATGGTTATATGAGTGCTGCATTGTTGGCCCGATTTGATGCACCATTTCCACGCTTGCCATTCGAGAAGATCGATCGGGAAACTTACCTGAAACTCTCCGCTGAAGTGACGAGTCGTCGTAAGAATGATGATTTCTACGGTGCGCTGTCGAAGTATGACTCTGGTGAAGTAGTTGAGGAAGGCCCAGCAGGCTGCGATTCTGACAAATGTATGTTTGCCGCAGAAAGCAAATAATTCACTTGTAATTTGTTAGCATCAATGCCCGGTAGCCTAACTAATCTATCGGGGCATTGATGCTATGAATTCTTGAGATTTATTATGTAAATCATCCGATCTTATCTACCGCTCTTCCAAAATTTTCTATAGAACCTATCTGACATATTTTCCTTTGACCATAAGATTTATAGCTGGGTTGATTTTCCTTTCAACTAGTAGAAAAATCATTTTTCTGAATAGGCTCTGTCATTAATCTACTTGGTAGTCACTTCCTTCAAAGCTAAGTACAAGGGGAAAAGATATCAAACAGGCTCTATAAATCTTCTAGAAAGCCTCATTTTTTCAGTGCAATTATCTTCGTTTCAGGACAATTACTTATGCTGTTAAAAAATGCTGATTTTGAGCCTACATCGCCCCATCGCCAAAAAACATCCCCCACTACAAAACATCCGAGCCGATTGACTTTGATTGATGCAGGCGCATTTCCACCAGCAATAGTACCTCTGACTCTTCCTCCAATCATTCAAAATTCAGGAAGATTAGTACCGATCTATTTAGAGCACGAGCTCCAAGATATCGAACAAGTTGAAAAACTAATTCTGTTAAAATCAGGTATTCAAATATTTTCAGAAAATATTACATTTTTAAGGGACTACCATTCACGATTTACAAATTTTAATGAACTTCAAGGAATAATAAAATCGATCTTACAATACGGTTCAGAAATCACCATTAAACCTCTAGGAGAGAAAGGAATAATTCTTCAGAGGAAAGCCTCCTATATTAATCTTGAAGTCATTCTTAAACTTGCAGAATTTGCACTAGAAAGCTGTGATTTGAATGTAGAGAGATGGTTTGGGATGGCTATGACAATTTATTTTTTGCATGAAATATCTCATGATTCTCAAGGTTTTGCGAAATATGAAAATGTAAAAGCTGTAAAATCAATAAATCAGAATTTTGGAAGAAGTACTTTTGTTGAATTAGATCTTCGTAGCGACTATCTTGCAGCTCGTACTTTAAGTGTATTAGAGACCTTTAGAGTATGTGGACCCTACAATGACAAAATCTATAGGGACCATCTCTATTTGATTTGGTGTAAAGTCTGTCGAGGGATGTTGGAGACTTTTTCTCGGAAGGGAAACAGTAGAAAAGATAAGATTAGAAGGATTTTTGGATATCTCTTAATGTCTCATTGTATTCAAGATTCATACCGTGGAGTACCATTTAGTTTGACTGGTGAACTTGTTCCAAACTGGAATACAACTTGGACTGAGTTTTCCGTAAAAACTAATGATTTCTTTTTAATTCCTGGAGTAAAGGTTGAAAAAAGAATTATGAGAAAAATTCATAGGCTGATCTCAAATGGTGAATATGATTTAGCCCAAGAAAGTATTGTAGAGCTATGGAGATCCATACCTAAATAAAATACAATTATCTCAGATTCAAGATGACCAGAGAATTGCCAAAATTGTTGGTAGTGCATTGTTGAAATTTTAATTAGCTCGTAATATCTCTGAATAATCATGAAGAATCGCCCCATAATTAAACTACCACTACCAATCCAAACAACAGATGCTCACAAATCAAGACTTCTATCTCCTCCAAGAGGCGACGATCGATGTCAATGGATCCCTTCATCTTAGACAAAATGCCACTGCTAGTCGATACCGAATTCTCGTAAATGCAAATGGGACAATTGCTCCTTGACCCGATCGACGATCGTGAACAATGGCCACAGCAGAATCTACAAGCGGTCGTCATATTCTCTTGGACGAAGACCTAGATGTGCCTAAAAGTACTCTGCCGCAAACTTTAATAAAATCTCCGCATGGGGAGGCCCGATCGGACGTACCTGATTTGCTTTGACCGAAAATCTACAGCCTTGCTTCAATTCTTCTACTGTCACCAAATCAAAATCCCAACCCTCTGAAAGCGTCAACTCCGAAAGATTCACCGTCAAAGGAGCATGGAATACATGGCGAATCACCTCATCACTTTCGCTCACCATATAAAATTCTGGCATTGGCATCGCATAGTTAATCTCCTCCATTACCTCACGCACCACCGCAATCTCCGGCGTTTCCCTCAGTTCAACATGGCCACCAAAAAAGCCCCAATATCCCGGATACCAAATTGTCGGAATATTATCTCGCAATTGCATTAGAAATTTGTTGTCTTGATGCAGAATAGCGATCGCAACCGAAACTTTAGCTTTAGGCATTGCAGTGATTGAAGATTCAGACATGATTTTAGATTACGAAATTTAGATTACAGGATTTAGATTTTAGACAATGAAACTTGCATCATTTCCTTGCGCCGCTTGCCAGCTTCTCGCATCGTAATATAGATCTTCCAGAGTAATACTCTCCAGTGCTACCTGAACTTTTTGATGGAGCCGATTCCACACCGCAAACGTTACCCAATCTTCTGCCTCCTCGCTACGAATCTGATTAGGCAATGGTGGAATAGACTCGCCCACCGCCGATAAAATTTGGCCTAACGTAATTTCCGCTGGCGATCGCATTAATTGATATCCGCCCTGCGCACCCCGCACCGATCGAACCAACTCTGCCTTTCGCATTTCAATTAGGAGTTTCTCTAAATACGGTGCAGGCAGTTCCTGACGAAGGGCGATCGCATTTACTGACGCTGGACCATAATGCGGTTGAAATGCGAGATCGAGTAATGCTTTAACACTGTAATGACCACGAGTCGTCAGTTTCATAGAATACTGAGTAATAACCAAATTCTAGTTTCCCACAGCCCCATTGAATAGCCCCATTGAGTAAACTCATTGAATAACCCCAGCCGATCGCAAATTCAACAAAAACTCTTCGACCTCGATTTCCATAAAGTCGGGTTTGCTCGTTTGTCCGATTGGGATCACGAAACTCCTGAAAAACTCCAAACCTGGCTAGAAAATGGTTACCAAGCCGACATGAATTGGATGCAAGCTCCCCGTCGTCAGGATGTGCGGACTCTTCTTCCCGAAGCCAAATCTATCATTTGTGTTGCACTCAACTACTACACCGATCGCGATCGACCCAACACTCCCGACCACGCCAAAATCTCTCGTTACGGTTGGGGCCGCGACT
>JAYUEU010000385.1:0-3158 GCA_043739065.1 Synechococcales cyanobacterium
AAAACTATTAAAAGTGTATTTAGAAGACCATTTGACCCGATCGCCTGATCTTGTAATTTGCGGTGATTTTAATATTGCCCTTGAAGATATTGATATTCATAATCCCAAAACCCGTGCGACTCACATTATGTCGTCGGATGTAGAACGATCGGCATTACGAGAGGTGCTGAGTTTAGGGCTTCAGGATACATTTCGGAAGTTTAACCAGGACGGAGATCAATATAGCTGGTGGGATTATCGAGCGGCTTCGTTTGTTCGCAATGCAGGTTGGCGAATTGATCACCATTACGTCACGGCGGCACTCTACGATCGGACGCTGAGTTGCACCATTGATCCCGAACCTCGCAAACTCGAACAACCCAGCGACCATACCCCCGTGATTGTCGAGTTAGCAAATTTATAAGTTAGAGTTGTAATCAGATTAATGATTATCTAATTCAAGTGATCCCCATCCAAAACGGCAATCCACTGGTGATAAAGACGACGAATTAGATCCGCAGCTTTATGAGTCAAGGGCGTGTGTGGATGGCTGAGGGCGTGGGTTTCTAAGCTCTGGAGTCGCATTAATAAAATAGCTTCTTCATTACAAACATCGCCATCACAATAAGCCAGCGCACTGAGTTGTTCAAGCAAATCATGAATATCACTAGCACTCGGACGGGGACCGAGATATTCTTTAATACACCGATCACATTCATTGGGCGTGATGCATTTTAATTCATGGAGTAAGGGATATATTTCAGGATCTTGAGCTAATTGATACTGTTTGGCTAAATTGCAGAGAAATTGGCGTTCTTCAATTTTAATTTTCCCATCCAGCCAAGCCGCTCCAATCAATATTTTGATCAGAGCCTTTGGGGAGGTTTGAATTTGTCGGGTTTGGGTAAATGCCATAATAATTCTCCTCTTGAGCCAAGCACATAAATGAAGGGCGTGTCTTGCTCCATTCCCCTCTATTGTGCGCAACTTTGGTGATAAGGCTACCAAAAAACAGTAGGCTTTATCCTTTCTTAAGACGAACCATAAAAAATCCGTCCATATCGTGGTGGTGGGGCAGCACCTGAATCCATCCCTCGGGTGTTGCTAAATCGGCCAAGGGTGATGCTGGGTCTAGGGGATCAATTTGCCAAGTAGGATTTTGGGCCAGAAAATTTTTAATGACTTCTTCATTTTCCAATGGATGGATGGTGCAGGTGGAATAAACAAGTTTTCCCTGGGATTTCACCCAAGTAGATGCCGCAGTGAGAATATCAAGTTGTAATTCGGCGAGTTGGCTGACGCTTTCGGGGGTTTGTCGCCAGCGGGCATCGGCATGTCGGTGCAAGGTTCCGAGTCCTGAACAAGGCGCATCGACTAAAACCCGATCGCACATATTCGCCCAATCTTTAACCAATCGCACGTCGCCTTCTTTGACTTGGACTGAGGTGAGACCGAGCCGATCGCAATTTTGATGGATTTTCCGTAGACGAGATGCCGTTTTGTCGAGGGCAATTACACAGCCTTTGTCTTGCATGAGTTCGGCTAGATGCACAGTCTTTCCGCCAGGAGCCGCGCAGACATCGGCAACCGTTTCACCCGGTTGGGGATCAACGAGCTGACCAACCAATTGCGCACTAGCATCTTGTACGATCCAGTCGCCAGATTTAAATCCTGGTAATTCTTGAATACCACCGGGACTATGGGACAACCGCAACCCCATGGGCGCGTAGGGAATTTCGGTGACTACAATGTCTAAGGCTTCGAGGGCTTTTTGCAGTTCTTTTTTCTGCATCGTACGACCCGTCAACCGAATATCCAAATGGGGCGGATTGTTCATCCATTCGCAGAGTGCTTCGGTTTCGTCTTGGCCAAATTGTTTGACCCATTGGGCGGTCATCCAGTCAGGATAGCTGTAATAAATTCCTAGGCGATTTTTATCATTGGTCTTCAGAAGTTTTTCAATGGCACTCAAATCAAATTCGCCGTCAGTCTCCGCCGCATCTTCTTCTAAAGTTCGTACCAGCTTTCGCAGCAATCCATTCACAAAGCCTGCGAGACCCGTTAGGCCATTTTTCTTAGCGAGATCGACGGTTGTATCGACAGCGGCAGAACTAGGAATGTGGTCTAAGAAAAGAATTTGATATAGGCCAATGTGGAGCAAAACACGAAGATTGGGCGGTTGTTGATTGGCGGGTTTGGTGGCGAGGGCATCGATTGCAGCATCTAAGGTGCGTTGACGGCGGACAGCTCCGTAGACAATTTCGGTGAAGAGCCGACGATCGCGATCGTCAAGTTTTTGTGATTTCAGGCTGCGATCGATCGCCACATCAGCGTAGGCTCCTTGATGAACTTGGCGCAGGGCATTTAGGGCAAGCTGACGGGCACTCACTGGGGCAATGAGTTCGGATTTACTGGTATTCGACGAGGAGGACGATCGGTGTTTAGAGGGGTTGAGGCTTGGGGCTTGAGTCACGGGGAACCTTACGGGCGATTGGCAGATGGTTTAAATTAATATTTTTTAATTGATTTCTTGTTTTTTAATTAGCGTCTCGTTTTTAATTAGCCTCCTATTGTGGTGCAAATCGGGTCAAGGTCAGCAAATTTTAGCAACAGATTTTCGAGCGTAGAGTTTGGATTGGGTGATAGGCTAGATAGGCTATTTTTCTGTTTTTTATCCTGTGCCAGCTTCTCCTTTTGCCGCTGAGAGATTACTTTTCACTCCCACGCAACCCGATGATAATGCGGTTTCGATGGTGTTTGCGTTTCCGAATGAGTATACGATCGGGATTACGAGTTTGGGTTATCAGGTGGTGTGGGCAACGTTTGCGCGGCGATCGGATGTGGATGTGGCGCGGCTATTTACGGACATTCATGAACCATTGCCGTCGCGTCCTGAATTTTTAGGATTTTCGGTATCGTGGGAATTGGATTATGTGAATATTTTGGCAACGTTAGAAAAGCTAGATATTCCAATTTGGAGTCGCGATCGTAAGAATTCCCATCCGATTTTGTTTGGTGGTGGTCCGGTAATGACAGCGAATCCTGAACCATTTGCTGAATTCTTTGATGTGGTGTTATTGGGCGACGGTGAGGATTTGCTGGGAGCAATGATTGATGCCTATAAAGAAGTTCGCGGGGCCGATCGTAAAACTAAACTTCGCCATTTAGCAAAAGTTCCC
>JAYUEU010000386.1:0-16472 GCA_043739065.1 Synechococcales cyanobacterium
TCTCTTGGCCCGGTTTAGGCAGTCGGCTCTACAAGGCGATCGGGCAACGGGACTATCCAACAGTGCAGGGGATTGTGGTGTTTTTCGCGGCGATCGTGGCATTGGCGAGTATTGCGATCGATGTTATTAATGCTTACATTGATCCTCGAATTCGTTACTAGGCAATGTGGTTGACCAGAGGGTTCGATCGGCGTTGGGTGGGACTAACACTCGGAGCGATCGGGGGACGATTTCAAACTTCATAGGCGATCGGCCCAAAAAGTCTCCGTCTACTTGAATCGGGAGTTTCTTTTTACCTTGAATATCAATGTGTGTGGCTTTGAAATAGGCAACTTTAGGATCTCGATTGTAATTACGCGTGAATACTGAAAACAATCGTAGAGGAGCTGTCAGCATACTGCGCCCTTTGATCACACAAACATCTAGTAAGCCATCATCAACAACCGCATGGGCTGTCATTTTTACCACCCCCCCATAGAGCTGACTATTCCCGATAATGATCATGAGAATTCGTCCTCGAACCCGTTTTCCATCAATCCGCAATAGTGTTCGGAATCCTTGAAATTGCCATGCAAGTTGAATAGCGCTTTTTATATAGGCAATTACTCCTAGCTTCCTCTTTTCCCGCACATTTATAATTTCTGTCACCGCCGCATCAAACCCAATTCCTGCCATTAATAGAAAGGCTCGATCGGGTTGCCCGGTTTGAGATGATTTCCCGACATCAATAGTTTTTACAGTTGCTATGAGCAATTCCTTCGCCGCGCCTACAATATCCATTGGCAAACCCATTTCCCTCGCCCAAACATTTACGGTGCCGATCGGAACTGTCCCGAGTGCTGTATTTGAATACAATAATCCATTCATTACTTCATTCACTGTGCCATCACCGCCTGCTGCGATCGCATAATCATAGCCATCGATCGCGGCTTGACGGGCAAGTTCAGTGCCGTGACCGCTATATTCTGTGGGAGCCAGAGTGACTGCCCAGCCTGAATTTCGCCACAGAGCTACGGCGCGATCGATTTGGGGACGGAGTTGGTCGACTTGTCCGGCGTTGGGATTGAAAATTAGAATGGTGCGAGGCATAAGATGATCCTTAATATAAGCCTAATAAGGTAAGAGCGATATTAAGGGCGATCGCTATTCATTGGTCGTATTTAAGTTTAGTGTAGTCCATGATTTTGTTGGTTAAGGGGTTGTTGAAAGTTGACCTGCTTTAATATGTAGGATTTGAGCTGAATTCAGCCATTGTGCATCAAAACTACCGAGATGGGTCGTAGTAATTAAGGTTTGGAAGCGATCTTGAATAGCATCGAGGAGTTGATTCTGGCGATGGAGATCGAGTTCGGCTAGCACATCATCCAGTAATAAAATTGGTGGTTCACCAATGATATCTTCAATCAGTTTAAGTTCGGCAAGTTTGAGCGCTAATACTAATGTGCGTTGTTGGCCTTGGGAACCATATTGGCGTGCTATCGTATCATTAACGGTGAATTCAATATCATCGCGGTGTGGACCGACTAGAGTGGTGCCTTGGTAAAGTTCTATTGTTCTTTTTTCTCGGATTTTATCTAGAAATTGAGATTGAATAGCTTCAGGCGTATTTTGACCTAAATCCTTTAAATCTGTATCTAATGCAACATTAGGTTTATAGTTGATTTGTAATTGTTCGGATTTGCCGCTAATGGCTTCGTGCCAATGTTGGGCAAAGGGCAGAAGGCGCTGAATCACCCGATCGCGCCGCCGAATTACCCGTGACCCTGCAACAGCAAGTTGAGCATCCCATAGCGCAAGATCATCCATCATAAGATCGCCCATAAGATCGCCGCTACTATCTTGAACACCTGCTTTGAGTGTTTTTAGTCGGGCATTTCGCTGGCGAAGAATGTGGTTATATTGTTGAAGAATGTGGGCATAAATGGGTTCAAGTTGAACGAGTAATCCATCAATCCAACTACGACGACAATCTGGCCCGCCGCGTACTAAGTCTAAATCTAAACTAGAGAACTGCACCATATTCAATTTGCCGAGGAAATCCAGTTGACGGCGCTGGGTGAGTCCGTTTAGGGCGACGGTTCGACGACCGTTTGTTCGCAATGTAATGGAAAGTTCAAGGTTGCTGTCAAGCCGATCGAGATTACCGACGATTTGGGCGCTGGTTTCGCTGGATTGAATGAGTTCACGATCGCGGCTAGTTCGGTGAGATTTCAATGCAGATAGTATTTCAATAGCTTCAATTAGATTAGATTTCCCCTGAGCGTTATCACCCAAGATAATTGTTTTGGCCGCTGTGAAGTTGACGGGCTGCTCGGCGTAGTTACGGAAATGGCGAAGATTGAGAGATTTCAGGTACATGGCGATCGTTCCCTCTAAATCTCCCTTGGTAAGTACTGCGCATATCCAAATAGCATTAAACCACAACAAGGTTTAGATTTGTGAATACACAGTGGCCTTATCAAGAGGGCTAGAGGGATCTCTTATTCAGCATTACGTCTCCCAACGAACAATTTCTCTAGTTCAATCCATACAAACATCAAAGCACTAAATCCAAAACAAATCATCAATTCAGTAAACGTCAAATAATGGGTCCCAAAGAATTTCTGGAATGGTTCGATATAGATTAACAAGAGTTGTAATACCGTTGTTAATACGACGGATGCCAATAGATAAGGATTGGAAAAAGGATTGAGATGAATAGTGAGTTGGGTATTCGATCGGATGGCAATAGCGTGACCCATTTGGGCAAGACACAGCGTGGTAAATACCATTGTTTTCCACCGATCGTCGTCCAAAATTCTGCCATTTTCTTCCAGCACACTCATGCAATAGGGTTTGGCCCAGAGCATCAGGCCGATCGTTAATATCGCTAAAATAATGCCCACTCGAACCATGTACCAACCTAAGCCCCGTGCAAAAATACTTTCTTTAGGATCATTAGGTGGACGATTCATTACATTAGGTTCGGCGGGTTCAATGGCGAGGGCCAATGCGGGTAGTCCGTCGGTGACTAGGTTCATCCAAAGGATTTGTAATGGAGATAATGGAACCCCGCCGCCGAGTGGAATGGCTGCTGCGATCGTAATGACTTCCCCGATATTTGAACCTAAAATATATTTTATAAAGCGGCGAATATTGGTATACACGACACGTCCTTCTTCAGCCGCTGCGACAATAGTTGCGAAATTGTCGTCTAGCAATACAGTATCGCTGGCTTCTTTACTTACATCTGTTCCCGTAATGCCCATTGCAATCCCAATATCGGCTTGTTTTAGCGCTGGTGCATCATTCACCCCATCCCCAGTCATGGCAACAACGTGACCTTTGGCTTGTAAGGCTTGAACAATTCGGAGTTTGTGTTCGGGAGCAACGCGGGCGTAAATGCTGACTTTTTCAACAATTTCTTCTAAGTCGTGATGACTCATTTTTTCGAGTTCTTTACCCGTTAATACTGAATCACCTGGACTTGCAATTCCTAAGTCACAAGCGATCGCCATGGCGGTTAATTGATGGTCGCCCGTAATCATCACTGGACGAATACCCGCCGATCGGCACTTTCTGACCGCCTCACGCACTTCAGGACGGGGCGCATCCAGCATATCGATGAGACCGAGCCAAATTAATTCAACTTCGGTTTGTTTTTCGTCGCTGCTTTGAGGACAAGCATTTAAGGGGCGATAGGCAAATCCTAGAACGCGGAGTCCATTGGCGGCTAGTTTGTTGTTCCGATCGAGAATTTTGGTGCGGTCTGCATCATTGAGCAACATGACCGATTCACCCACTTGAATCTGAGTACAACGCTCCAAAATCAATTCAGGAGACCCCTTTGAAAATAATAGATAGGGAGTCGCCAAAATGCCCGTTTCGCGCTGCATAATTTGGGCCGTATCTTGGACAATTGTACTCATCCGTTTACGTTCTGATGTAAATGGAAACTCCATCACACGCGGTAGTTTCGCGTTCCATTGATCTGCCTCAAATCCCGCTTTGGCAGCGACGACGACTAACGCACCTTCAGTCGGGTCGCCGAGAATATCCCAACTTCCACTATTGTTTTGTAATACTGCATCATTACAAAGTGCACAGGCGAGCAAGAGTGGTCGGACTTCGGGTTGATCCATAGGATCGATAGTTTGGCCTGAAATTGTAAATTTTCCATCCGGCTTATAGCCTTCGCCACTAATTTGGGGGGCTAGAGATGCGGTATGTATACCCTGCACAACCATTTTGTTTTGGGTGAGGGTTCCGGTTTTATCTGAACAAATGGTGGTGACTGACCCTAATGTTTCAACAGCGGGCAATTTACGAATTAATGCATTACGTTGAACCATACGCTGGGTACCTATTGCCAAAGTTACGGTAATCACCGCAGGCAATCCTTCCGGCACGACAGCAACGGCCATGGATAACGAGGTTTCGACTAATTCTTGAAAACGAAGGAGTTCAATTTTCCCGGTGGTAATCCAGTAGTAAATCATACCAAATACAATGATGATTCCCACCAAGGTCATGGACCCGGAAACCAATACATTGCTCAATTCATCCATACGCTTTTGTAGTGGTGTAGGTTCTGTTTCCACAGCTTGAAGCATTGTGGCAATTTTGCCTAATTCTGTGGTCATTCCGGTGCGAGTGACTACTACTGTGCCTCGGCCCTGAAGAACTTCCGTTCCTTGATAAACTACGTTTAGCCGATCGCCCAATGCGGCATCTTCATTCAAAATCGCATTAGATTGTTTAGTGACAGCGCTTGATTCACCTGTTAGTGCAGATTCACGAATTTGCAAACTAGCGGATTCAATTAATCGCCCATCTGCTGCAATTTGCACGCCTGCTTCTAATTGCATGACATCGCCGGGGACTAATTCCGAGGATTCAATTTCTGTTAATCGTCCTGCTCTTAATACTCTTACACGCGGTGAAGAGAGTTGTTTAAGCGCTGCTAATGCTTTTTCCGCACCACTTTCTTGAACATACCCCAATATTCCATTCAAGATCACAATGGCTAGGATTGCAATTGTATCTTTAAATGGTATGTCTCCTGTTTTCATGGTTCCTGATTGCCAGGATACAAAATCTAGTATTCCAGATACGATCGCCACACCAATCAGCATCACCAACATAATATTTCTAAACTGATCGATCAAAATTGACCATTTCGATCGGCTTTCTGCTTCTTCGAGTTCATTTGGGCCAAATTTAATATGACGTTCTTGAATTTGATGGAGTTGAAGACCTTGTTTTTCGTCCGTTTGGAGCAGTTCAAGGGTCCGATCGATCGGCTCAGAATGCCAAGCGGAGTCGAATTGGGGCGAGAGTTTAGCTGATATAATCGGCGATGGCATAGTTAGTTGCTGTGAGTGTGTGAGTGGGCGTGAAAGGTTTCTACTCGAACGTGACTATCTCAAATGAACTGTCTGGCACTAGTGAGAACACATCATACTGCAATAATTTGGATCAAGGCACTACTTTTTAGTGTAGATTTGTGATTCATCTGGGATGCTGTTAGGGCTGTAGTCTAAAGCCACGGTGTAAAAAGCCACACTCTAAACAAGTTACAGAGATTTTTTAATGAACCCCTTTATTCCCTCTCCTCTCGTTAGCTCTTGGCCTCCGGTGGTAGTGGGGCGATCGTTGGAGTTGGAGCGGGTGGGCGATATTTTAAAGGCGGATGGAGATTTGCTATTGACGGGGGTTCCGGGGATTGGACGGCGCACGTTGGTCCGATCGGCGGCTCGTCAAGTGGGGGCGCGGGTGGTGGAGATTGATTGTTTGCGAGCGACGGATTATTTGCGATTTTTGCAGTTGTTGGGCGATGCAATTTTGGCGGCCTTCTCGCAACCGATGGAGTTGAGCTTGATTCATACCTATCTTGAACCCCATCTGTTGCAGCTTGATACGAGTAATACGGGACGGGCGAAGTTGTTGATTCCGTCGGGTCTTGATGATTGGGTTGTTTTTAAGCGGTTGTTGGCGCTGCCTCAGGTGTTGGCGGAGTCGATGGATTGTCGTGTGGTGGTGGTGTTTCAGAATTTCCCCCATATCCGATCGTGGGACCGATCGAGTAAATGGGAGGATTATTTGCGTCAAAAGATTCAGGTTCAAACGCGGGTGAGTTACGCGATTATTGCGACGATGGCTCAGAAGTGGACGGAGCAAACGGATATGAAAACGGTCTTTTTGGCTCCGGTGGCGGATGCTGATTTACGATCGTGGTTGGTTACGTCGATGCGTCAGGTGGAGTTGTCGTTGGATCAAGATGCAATTCAATTGGTGTTAGATAGTGTTCAAGGCCATTTTGGGGATGCTTTGGCACTGTCTCGGCGAATTTGGTTGGAGCATCGGGGGAAGGTGTCGGTTCAGGTCCGATCGCCTCAGGTGTATCGCAGTTCGGTGTCGCTGATTGAAGATTTGTCGGTGACGTTTGAGTCGTTGATTTTGTTGTTACCCAGTACTCAAGTGCGGGTATTGGAATGTTTGGCGCTAGATCCGACGGATAGTCCCCATGCTAACGAGTATTTGAAAAAGCACAATCTGTCTCGCGGTGGAACGCTGCAAGGGGCGCTGTTGAGTTTGGAGCAGAAGGGGTTGGTGTATGGTCCCGATCGAGGTTATAAAATTGCGCTTCCGATGTTAGGTTTGTGGTTGCGGTATCGATTGGGTTGAGGAGAGAGGGGGGCGATCGGTTGTCTTGCGTAACTTAGTTAGGAATGAGGAGCTAATTAAGTCCGAATTTTTGTGTACGTATTGCACTGACTATCAATCTAATCCAATACCTCCTCAGAAATTATTTCTGCTTTAATTAAAAACTCTTCATTTACTTTAAAACTGCAAATAGGAATAAGCTTTGAATAAGGACGAAAATGTAGTATCCATTGTTCTTCTGTCATTTTCTCGTTTTGTATCCCATATTTCCTAATATTTTTTGGATATCCTATTAAATTTATAACCTCCTCTCTTTTCATTCCTGAATATAAACGATGAAAGTTTCTCTTAACAAAGCTAATATGCCAATCGCGAAACACACAATTGCTATCTGTTTGAGTGTTCCAATTTTCATATTTTGTTCTTTCCTTACGTTTTCTTCACGGGCTACAATAATCTAGTTTAAATGACATGTTTAAATTGAATGGGCGATCGTAATGAGTCCGCACAGAAATCAATATCTCCCCAGGCAATGTAACGTCCCCGTGCCCCAAGTTCTACGCTAGAGAATACTTGAGGATCTGCGAGAGCTGCAAATACACCACCTTGGTCAATCAGCGGCATAAAATCAACGATAATACGATCGCCATTTTGGTAAATTAATTCTAATTTCGACGATTCTAAAGGATTAGCTTGAGTGAGTTGATTTAACATATGCTGCTTCCTTAGTCTAAAGGTTCAATATTTTCTAAACTCTGAGCTTGCCGACAACGGTTCCAATTTTCTTGTAACTCCACTTGATGTAGAGCAGTCCATTCCAGAACCATTGACTTGACCCGGTTAGGTGCTTTTCCTTGCAGGATTGTAATGGGCGAGATGCCAATAATCAGTTCATATTCCCCATATCCCGCATGGAAATGAGGTGGTGAATGATCATTGTAGAACATACGAATTGTAATCCCGTAAAATTCTGAAATTGTCGGCATTTGTTACGATCCGAAAAATTATTTCACTACTTTTAATTGTAAACTATCTCTAAATTTTAGATCTAGATAGCCGCCATTCAAGCGGTTCATCTTCATTTTCTAGGAACTACTTGGCTTAGGCGGATCCTTTTTGTTAACTCGGAAATGCTCCTGCACAATAAAATCGGTTTAAAGCTGGCTGTTTTCCAGATAGTTTTTGAGGATGGTTGTGCGTTGTTTGGTGAGGGTTTCTTTGCAGCCGCTGTAAATTAGAGGGGCCATCGAACCGCCTTTAAAACGATCGGTACTAAATTTGCAATCGAGGTCACGATATCTCAGCCAAGCTAGCTGTGCATTGATAAGTTGAGGTTCTTGGGTATTTTGTTTCGTTTGTTTGAAAGTATTGCGTAATTGTTGATAGATTTGATTGAGTTCTTGATCAGCAGCTTTAAATGATAAGTCAGCACAATAATTCATTTCAATCTGTGTGTTGGCGGCTTTGCAGTTGATCTTAGTAAAGGGAGCTTTTTCACTATGGCCTGGTGAAGCTAGGAGCGTCAGGACAAATGATGCCATTAGAGCTGGAGTTATAGAGTTCATCTTGAGTTTTGATCTGTATGGACTATTATATTTTAGCCTTTAGAATCGATCGGCTATGCAGGAAATTCTAAACTCGTAATAATGTAAAAAAAATGTTCAGAAGTTTGGGGTCCATTGAACTTCATTTTTACATTTTATTCAGACAATTTAATTTAGAATCAAACCGCTCGGTTGTGATTTGTAGAAGAGTAATTGATAAAGACTCATTTTACTATTTGGGAGCACAACGGAACAATAGTCTGACAACACTGCACTACTTACTCCAATTATAGATCCTGACGGCTAGAGCCTGATATTGGTTCAATACAATCTTCTTCGCGATAACATAGAGGAAAGTAGTATCTCTCTCCGTCCACCTCAATAAAGTCACTAGGCTGAAGCATTCTTTGCGTAGCTACTGCACGTCCATTACTAATGTGGAATGGATCCCCAATTTCGTGTATACCAGGAAGACCTTCTGGATCGTAGTGATAAATCTCATCATCTAAGTAGTCTTCATCCATGCCCGGAGGAATATTACCCATTTGTTTTATAAATAAATCTCTACACTTGATCTTTCCTTGTTTTTTGGAGTACTGGACAACCTTATCGATAAACTCCAAGGATAAACGATATAGGATATCCTCGTTTGATTGAATAATCGGATAATGGTTTCTCACAACATAATTACCAATTTGTTCGGCTGGATCAAAATATCTTTCTAGATTCACTGGGCATAGAGAAGTACGACCGCAAAGGTCTATTAATTTTGAGTAAAAATAGAAGAGTGTATCTTTTCGGTATGATAAATATAAAGGTGAAATTGCATTAGCCATTTCCTGACTACTGAATATATATTTTTGCATTTCTTGTCCTAAATGAAATATGATTCCTTCATTTAGAATCACAACTAAATCTGGCCAAAATTTATCTTCATTTTCGCTTTCCCACTCTTTTAAATTTTTCAGTAATGACTCTAAAGAATTATCGGATAAAGAGTAGGCAAATACAATCCTAAATGGTCTTGGCTGTAGATAGTCTGTTCTCACGAATGAATTGTTGGTTGTGTCAGATTCCCTAGGGCACAAGGATTTGACTGATTTTATATTCCTCAATGATTTAATTAATTCTGTTTTTGATAATTTTGACTTTACTTCAATAATTCCACAAACTGATTCAATTGGATAAACTTGTACATCTTCAGAATACATAAATGAAATTCCATCAAGCTGATCGTAAATGATTAAGTCAATTTGCTTAGAAACATTTTTCGTGTGGCCTATGATTTCTCCTGTGCCGATACCAAATCTTTTCGGAAGTCGTCCAGAAAGCAAAAAATTTCTCAATGTATTCTCTCGATAAATACCCTTACTTCCTTGGTGGTTTATCTCGGATGATAATGCGAAGTCAGCTTGCAACTTCGAACTTATCCCTCTAAATACCTTTTTTACATCCATATTCTACCTATGTCGAAAATTTTGAATTGGGTTATGAGGCTTGAATGGAAATATTTTGAAAGACCAGGTACTACGCAAACTATGCTTGGCGAGGAGACTTTCTTCATAATTCTACGTGTAGCTATATTATCCCGCTTGTTTCCTAATATCAATCCCTTTAACAAACCGATCGCCGCTACTACTTGTCCCTACTGCCTTACGGCTGAAATTTTGCATTAATTCTTCTATTACAGGACAATGATCTTCTCAGTCCTGTAGAGATTTATACCATTAGCCCGAATTTCAAGCGTGGGTTGATTTTCGTGAAAACTGATTGTTCTATTCCGCCTTTTAGACGAGGAAGTAATACGATCGCTTCTAGTACAGTTGACTCTAGAAGCTCATAGACTGATAAACCTAAAAAATGTCCCAGTTTGCCCATGACGACTTTGCCAAAGCCTATCTCCTGTGACTTCTGCCGTCCGATCGGTCATATCATCCGTAAAATCTGAATCTCGGTTTGCGAATCCGTGGTTTCGTAGATCGAGTCATATTGAACTTGAATTTGATCATCCGGCAATACTGAACTTCATTTTTTATTTTATTCAGACAATCTAATTCCGATTCAAACCGAAGTCCAAGCCCAAGGCTATCCAATATTCTTGTACAATGAATGCTGCTGCTGAAGAGGAATCCGCATGACAGTTCGTCAATGGGTTGTGCTGGTGTTGAGCGCGATCGTGAGTTTGAGCCTGAGTGCTTGTTCGCTGCCCCAGGTGAAGGCCGAGGATCGACTTTTTCAAGATATTTCGTTGGAGTTCTTGGGTGAAACCATTGTGCCTAGGGCATTGGAAGTCGATACAACTCCGGTCGGTGGACTGTCGGGGATTACGTATAGTCCAAAAGATGATGTCTTTTATGCTGTGTCGGACGATCGCAGTATTACGTCTCCCGCTCGGTTTTATCAGTTTAAGCTTGACTTAGATCCTGTTAGTAGTAAGCCGATCGCAACAAAATTTACGGGTGTGACGACACTGAAAAATGCGGCAGGTAATGAATACGAGAAAGGCACCATTGACCCTGAAGGTATTGCCATAACGCCGCAGGGAACCGTGTGGATTTCTAGTGAAGGGGTTGCGATCGATGGTATTCCGCCGTTTATTCAAGAGCATGATCTGAAGACTGGAAAATTGTTACGATCGTTGCGAATTCCAGATCAATATATTCCCCGCACTGATGATAAAGGCAATCGTCAAGGCGTTCAAAATAATATGGCATTTGAATCTTTAACGTTGAATGCCAATGCCGCTCGTATGGGAGCTACTGAACCCTATCGTGTTTTTACTGCTGCCGAGAATGCACTAGAACAAGATAAGAATCCTAATCCAAAATCAATTGAATCCGATCGGCTTCGGTTTATGCACTATTCAGTTCAAGATCGTCGTATTGATTTAATTGCTGAATATCTATATGCCTTAGAAGACAAACCTATTGGTAGCGCTAAATTTGGATTGGTTGAAATGATTTCGTTGGATGGTTCTGGGCGATTTTTGAGTTTAGAGCGAAGTTCTGGGTTGGCAGGATTTGGAATAAAATTATTTCAAACTGTTTTTGCTGGATCAAAAGATACTTCTATGCTGATGAGCATTCAAGGGCTAGATACGGTCGTGAAGCCAGCTCAAAAAGAATTAGTGGCAGATTTGGGTATGTTGGATATTCCCTTGGATAATCTGGAAGGAATGACGATCGGGCCACGCTTGCAAGATGGGTCACAAAGCCTGATTATGGTGAGTGATAATGATTTCAACACAGTGCAAAAAACGCAGATCTTAGTGTTTCGCGTTAAGGGATTGAAAAATTAGTTATGACCTACTCAACGGATCTCAAAACTCTAGTGTCCTGGATGGCAGCCGAGTTCAGTAATCAAGAACAAGCCTACGAAAATCCTCCATTTTTTGCCCATATTCGGGTTTGTATGCGTCCATTGCCGATCGCATTTTTTGGAGTTCCGGGATTATATTTAGAACAAGCCTATGATTTTGCACAAGATCAGCCCTATCGAATTCGGGTATTGAAATTTCTCGAATGTGACGGCAAAATTGAAGTTCCTCACTATCGTCTTAAAAACGATGATGCAATGCGTGGTGCAGCCCGAGATTTGAATAAGCTTGCAACCTTGAATCTTGATGATTTGGATTTAATGTGTGGTTGTGGGATGAATGTAACCCGGACAGAAAGTGGATTTAAAGGATTGGTCGAACCTGGAAAAAAATGTTTTGTCGATCGTAATGGTCAGCGAACCTATCTTGATAATGAGTTTGAATTACTCGATCAGGGTGCGACATTAATGAGTCTCGATCGGGGCCGAGATTTGGAGACCGATGAACGCATTTGGGGATCGATCGCAGGTCCATTTCATTTTAAGCGGACTCAAAGTTTTGCCAGTGAGATTGATTTTTAGAAATTTCCTAACGCCTTTCTGAACGACGACATGAATGTAATTATTATATTTTGGTGAATATTGTGTCAGATGAAATTTTGAAGTTTAAAGTAAAACAATTGCATACCATTCGTACGGTATTGTTAGCATTGCATAAGACGCTACTGGATTCGCAGAAATTGCTTTATGAAGCACGCTATGGTCCGATCGGAGGGCCAAATGAATATTTTAAAGTTGTGCTTGAGCATGAAGAATTTATTTGGTTAAGGACATTTTCACTTTTGATTGTGGAGATTGATGAGGCCATTTACTCCAAACGTAATCCAGTCACGCTTGAAGCAGCAACGGCACTGCTCGATGTGGCACGGCAAACGTTACAACCTAGTCCTGTTGGATCCGTGACAGCACAAAACTATTATTCGGCCATTGAGCGGGACAGTACGATCGCAAAACTCCACCTACAAATAAAACAAGTATTTGACGCATAGGATGTATTGAGTTTCTGAATAACTAAGTTTTTATATAAGCGTAGTAGCGCCGTTGAAGATCCGTGAATCCGCTCAAAGGCTCGTTGATATATCTTGGATGATACAAGCGTACTATAATACCGTCATAGGTATATAGGTTAAATTTATGTGAATTAAGGCGGCACTCAGATTCGAACTGAGGATGGAGAATTTGCAATCCTCTGCCTTACCACTTGGCCATGCCGCCGTTAAGTGGTTTATCAAAACCTGACAATATAGTAGCAAACATTGCGCTAAAAATATGACATTTCATTTTTTTTAGTTTCGATCGCGATAGAGCTTCAATTAAGATGTCAAAATAAGGCGGCTCAGCCAAGTTTTGCGAGAGATTTAGTCATCTAGTGATATCAGCATTACTTCTTTTTTCAGGTCTGTGGCTGTGGACAGCGGGCAAGGCTGCAAAAATCGGTGTTGCTGATTTAGGGAATGAAAAAATCTGTCTAACTACCGGAAAATCGTTCTAAAAATCTAGTTTTCATACTGCAAATCAGCACCGCCCAAAAATCTTCACGCGCATCGTCGGTGCAATTTTGATCTCCGATCGCTCAGTGAAAGTCCTCAATTTATGCCGCGCTCGAATCTAAAACAGAAGGAATCGAATCCGATTAGATTCTTGCGGATTTGGCAGAGATTTTGCAATCGATAAAATCGGATCCGATCGAATTTGTGAGATCCGTGAATTCTAATTATTATCCGAGCGCTTAATCTTAAGGTTTTAATTATTTCATATGATCCAATTATGTTTCGTGTTAAATTCTGCTTTGCTCTACCGGACGCTTAACCACTATTGCTCATATCTAATGGTTTTAAATCAAAAAACATCTTAAAAATACAATCATCCACATTATTAATTCGCCCTTGTAACGAATCCAAAAATTGGTGTAATCCTGTGTCTATCACTTCATCAATCATTAAATAATCCAAATCCGATCGTAACTTGCCAAGATTACGTTCTACTGGATTACACCAAGTGCCCTCAGGCGTTCCGGTAATTTGGTGCAGCGATCGTTCAGCCCAGTGAATACAAAACCGAATCGATCGGGGGAACGCCGGATCAAGTAACAAAAACTTTGCGACGGCAGTTGGATTAATACGTTGCAAATCTTGTTTTCGGTACATTTCATAGGCACTAGTCGATCGTAATAGGGCAGCCCACTGTAATTCATCTAATGTACTACCAATGTCTCGAACAGACGGCAGCAAAATGAAATACTTCACATCTAAAATGCGCGTTGTCTTTTCCGCCCGCTCTAAAAAACGGCCCAATTGTCCAAAATGCCAACCTTCATTATGAGTCATTGTCACATCGGTAATGCCCACAAATAGATGACTTTCTAATTTCACTTGTTTGAAAAAGCTTGGCCAATTTGAAACACTATCTGATTTCGCCGCATCTTTAACAAAGTGATAAAAGTTATTCACTTGTTCCCACATCTCTGATGAAATGATCTCCCGCACCGATCGTGCATTTGCGCGCGCACTGTTCAAACAAGACAAAATTGAATTGGGATAAGCTTCATCAAAGGTCAAAAAATGAATTACATTTTCTGGCGTAACTTTACCATATCGCTCAAAAAAGAGAGTACGATCGCCCGAGGTCATAATCAACGGCTCCCATTGTTGAACCATTCCCATAGGCATATCTAGAGACATATTAAAATTTACATCGCTAAAACGAGCAATATTCTCTGCCCGTTCAATGTAGCGATTAAGCCAATAAATTGAATTTGCAACACGACTAAGCATAATTTACGGTCCAATAATGGGTTCAAAACAATCCACAAATCATCATTCACAAATTACCCAAGTATCCTTACTTCCGCCGCCTTGAGATGAATTTACAACCAGCGATCCTTTCTTCAGCGCCACTCGGGTTAAACCACCGGGATTTACAAAAATATCCTTACCATACAAAATGTAAGGCCGTAAATCCACATGACATCCTTGAAATTCATCCTCAATCAATGTCGGTACCCGAGAAAGATCTAGAGTGGGTTGAGCAATATAATTTCGAGGATTCGCTTTGATTTTTAATGCAAATTCCTCTCGCTCTTCTGGAGTTGCATGGGGACCAATTAGCATTCCATAACCACCAGATTCGTTTGCGGCTTTAACCACGAGTTTATCGAGGTTTTGCAATACATGATCTTGCTGTTTAGGATCCAAACACAAATAGGTCGGTACATTTGACAACAGGGGTTCTTCATTCAAATAATATCGAATCATCTCCGGCACATAAGCATAGATTACCTTATCATCTGCAACGCCCGTGCCTAGTGCATTTGCCAACCCTAATCGCCCCTGACGATAGACATCCATCAATCCCGGAATCCCCAATAATGAGTCCGATCGGAATGCTGTAGGATCAATAAAATCGTCATCAATGCGGCGATAAAGCACATCGACACGTCGTAATCCCTTAGTTGTACGCATTTGCAAAAAGCCATCGACAACGACCAAATCACGACCTTCCACTAATTCCACACCCATTTGCTGGGCTAGAAATGAATGTTCAAAATAGGCCGAATTATAAATCCCTGGTGACAACAATGCCACTGTTGGATCTGTAATATGATCGGGAACTAAGTTGGTTAGCGTATCGAGCAAACGACCGGGATATTCTTCTACGGGACGGATGGGAACTTTCTGGAAAACCTGAGGAAATGTACTTTTCATCACTCGTCGGTTTTCGAGCACATAAGAAACACCCGACGGACAGCGCAAATTATCTTCTAAAACTAGCCAATTCCCATTCCGATCGCGCACCAAGTCACTGCCTGTAATATGACACCAAATTCCCTTGGGTGGTTTGAGGCCCATACAGACTTTATGAAATCCACTGGCTGATTCAATCAGTTCTGCTGGAATAATTCCATCTTTTATAATTTTATGATCGCCATAAATATCCGCTAAAAATTGATTTAATGCTTCAATGCGCTGTCTCAATCCCTTGTCTAGAGTGGCCCATTCAGATGCTGAGACAATGCGTGGCACAATATCAAATGGAAAAATTTTCTCAGTTCCTTGGTCATCACTGTAGACATTGAACGTGACACCCATTTTAAATAGTGCTGATTGGGCGGCCCGTTGACGACGCTGTAATTCGGGCATGCTCAACGACTCGATCCGATCGATCAAGGTCTGAGCATCGGCCCGAGGAACGCCTCGACTCTCAAATAGTTCGTCGTAAAATTGTCCAGGATCGTAGTTAGAGAATTTCACAAGTTTTGTCCAATCATTAACTAATCAATGGGCTGAATCCCAACTGATTTTAAAGAAAACGATACTAACAGTTAGGGAGAAAAGTTGTCCATGAATAACGTTTAGGGAAAAACTTAAGCTTTCCTCACGATCCGTCGCGCTTAATTGAATTTATCGTTCGTTGAACTAATATATGGTTAGTCTTTTAGTTTCATACAAAAGCCTCCGATCGAGCTTTTGATCAGAGGCTTTTGTGTAATTTTACGGGGACGACTTAAAAGATAATTTAGTCTAATGATCTCAGGCGATTACGATAAATTGCGGTATCAGTACCATCTTTGTTTGCGCTGGGAGCTTGCTGAATTTGGCGGTTAAGTTGGGTGATACGATCGGCGGTGTTGGGATGGGTGTTGAGGAAGACGGGTGTTGAGGATGGGGAGGCTAGGAGTTTTTTCATGAAGTTGACCATTTCGATTTGGGAATAGCCTGCTCGGGTTATGTTAATTAAGCCACGACGATCGGCCTCAAATTCATCTTGTCGGCTGTGGGGACGTTTGAACGCAATCTCTACTCCCAATTGAACCGCTTGACTTTGGTCAAGTCCGGCAGCACCGAGGAGGCCTTGGGCAAGCGCTGATTGACGCATTTGTTTGATGTCATGTTTAGCTGTGATGTGGCC
>JAYUEU010000387.1:0-6414 GCA_043739065.1 Synechococcales cyanobacterium
GCGCAACAGACGCTCACCACCCCGCCCGAGTTGACCGATCCCGGCCTCCCCAGCGATTTCCTCTCGATAACATTCACTAATGCCCTGCCACCAGCCGCGCTCTAAAAACCAACGTCGTTTGACCCGTTCTGGAGCAACGTGATGACCTGCGATCGCGTTAGGCAAGTACCTAACATTCCAGCCGGACTGAAGAGCAAGATTGGTCATATGGAGTTCTTCGTTGGACAAAAGATTTTTGCCGACGCGTCCAAGGTTGAGATCGAACCCCCCTACTTGGTCTAGAAAAGTTCGACGAATAGCGTAGTTCAGTCCCCGTGGAGTTAGACCAGGTTCATTTATTTGAACAGGCTGATCGCCAAGATCGTAGAACCCGAGATTTCCAGAAAGATTTTCCGATAGCCATTTCGGCTGGGCACAATCCCAGATTAGAGTAACTTTACCGCCGGAGATGGCGAGTTTTGGGTCTTGAGCATAGGCATTAATGAACGTTTGGAGCCATTGGGGTGATGCGATCGCGTCGTCGTCTAAATAGGCAATCAAGGGCGCTGTTGCAAGCTGTGCCCCAGTATTTCGGGCAACAGATAGACCGACTTTAGCTTCGTAATGATATCGAACACGAGGATCGTCCAGATAGGTCTTGGCAACTTCGGCAGTCCGATCAGTGGACGCGTTGTCGATGATCAGTATTTCGTAATTTTCGCAGGTTTGAATCAGTAGGCTATCGATCGCTTTAGCTAGATAATGATCGCGATTATGAGTGCAGATAATGGCAGAGATTTGAGGTTGGGTTTGAAACGTTGCTGACATAGTGAAATCCGATCCCGTGGGGGGTGACTAGGGCAAATTTCTCCCATCCTAGTCTTTCAGTTGACTATGTAGCCTCACGAGATCTTCGGAGAAATGGGTCAGACGGGTTTCTAAATCGGCTTGTCGGATCCGTAGTTGACGCAATTTGTGATGACGTGCGATCGCCATGCTGACGGCGGGGACCTGATCTGGAGGGCAGGGATAGCTCCAAAGTTGACCATCGGGATTAATTCCACACAGACGATAGTTAGATGGGACTGCATGAATGTCTTGGGGCTGAATTTTCCCAGTTTGGAGTTTTTCGACGAAGCTGACCAATTGACTGATATCGGCATGACGAAAGGCTTGGGTTTTATCGTCCTGTTGAGAGAGTGTCCCGAGAGATTCGAGCCAGCCGTCGAGAATAGCACCTTCTAAGTAAGTAGTTTGGATAGTTTCAATAGTAGTCGAGAGTTCTTGTTGCCAAGTGGTTGCGATCGTTAGCATGTCTTGCAATAACGAAGCCGCGAGGGCTGGATTTGGAGCGTTTCGGTGAGGACTGAGGAGGACACTTTTAGATTTGGGTAGATGAATATCTTGGAGTTCGAGCTTGGGGAACTGTTGAATCCGATCGTCGCTTTCTTCGGGAGCTAGGTCTACTTTTTCGACGAGTGAATTTGGAGCTTTACTGGATGTTGGAGCTTTACTGGATGAGCGAATATCGAACGATAGGGATGGGGCGGTTCGATAGTCTGCGTCAACGATCGATTTTGACAAGAGAGATGACGAACCAGGCAACGATGGAACAGCAATTGAGTCTAATCGATTGGAGGTCAATTGAGTATCCGAAACGGGATGCTCCAGAGTTCTTAGGGTTTGTTCAATGCGTTTGATGCCAGTTTTCATAGGGATTAGATTGGTCAGAATGCCCTATTCTATACGCTGCTTGAAAATTTGAACGTCTTGAGAGAATGTTGGGATAAGTAGCAATAGTGAGGGATGATGCAGCAAGTGATTTTGGTGACGGGGGCGGCGCGATCGGGCAAAAGTGAATGGGCAGAACAACTAGCATCCGAGTCGGGGAAACAAATTATATATGTGGCGACGGCGCAACGATATGAGAACGATCTGGATTGGGATGCGCGAATTGATCTACACATTGCGCGTCGTTCGAAGAGCTGGCGATCGTTGGAAGTTCCATTTGATTTAGCGGGGGCGATCGATTTGGGAATTGAGAATGAATGTTTTTTAATTGATTCTTTGGGAAGTTGGGTCGGAAATTGTTTGGAAATGAATGAAGAGGATTGGCGATCGATTTGTGATTGTTTAATTTCTAGTATTAAGTCTAGTGTTGGGAGTTTGATTTTTGTTTCTGAGGAGACGGGCTGGGGCGTGATTCCAGCTTATCCAATGGGGCGATTGTTTCGCGATCGGTTAGGGCGATTGGTGCGGGAGTTAGGCCAAGTGGCTGATCAAACATTTTTAGTAGTGGCGGGATTTGCTGTTGATGTACAGAAGATTGGAGTGGCGATCGATCGTCCTAAATTCCCGTTATGAGTGAGGATTATGAACTTCCAGTGAGCTTGCTCGACCAATAGTTTTATGCGGCGTAAAACGTATGTTATTAAACTAATAATAATGACTGAATCTCTATCAATTGAATAATTAAATCTCTATTAACTCTATGAATCATCCCTTAATCACGGGCTATAATTCCCAACTTGTCATTGTCTCTGTCGCGATCGCCATCCTAGCTTCCTACACTGCTTTAGACCTGGCTGGACGAGTGAATGCAACCCAGAACCGTGCTCAAATGGGTTGGCTGATTAGTGGAGCGGCGGCCATGGGCACTGGCATTTGGTCGATGCATTTTATGGGGATGTTAGCATTTCGATTACCTATTTTCGTTCATTACAACTTTCTAACCGTTCTCATTTCTGTTTTGCCCGCCATGATTGCCTCAGGACTGGCTCTATTTTTGGTCAGTCGCCCGACATTAGGTTGGCTTCGGCTATTGGGAGGAAGCCTTTTCATGGGGTTGGGAATTGCATCAATGCACTATCTCGGCATGGCGGCAATGCATACGTCAGCAGTCATACATTATGATTTCCAGATCGTTACGCTCTCTGTTGTAATTGCGATCGCAGTCTCCTTTGTCGGACTATTTTTGGTATTCCAGTTGCGTGAAGAAACAACGCCGCATCAAACCTGGAAAAAGCTCCTAGCTGCGATCGTTATGGGAACAGCGATTCCAACGATGCACTATACCGGTATGGCCGCCGCCTGTTTCATCTCCACGCCCAATACAGTATTGCAGTCGGACTTACAGCCTCCCGAAAACATAATTCTCCTTGCTGCTACTGTAGTGATGGGCACCCTGATTATTTTAGGACTAGTCTTGTTGGCGGCCTTTTTTGATCGCCGACTGTCTGCTCAGGTCATCTATGCCCAAGCACTCCAGGAAAGTCAAAAATCTCTCAAAGCAATTCTGGAAGGGATTCAGGTCGGAGTGTTGGTAATCGGAAATGATGGCCAAGTTCAGGCAGCGAATCATGCTGTTCTTGACCGATTCCATCTTTCTAACACTGAAGAATTACAACAATTGTGGGATAGAACGGTCCACAACAATCTGGATTTATCCGCTCCCAACCATTCACAGGATCAGCTTCCCCAGTCGCTTCAACAAGTATTGCAGCAAATTGCCGCTAGACAGTCTGTGCAGAATACAGTTGTTTATAATACAGCCCCACACCAAGAACCCACCGCACTACTCGTGAATGCGGTTCCTTTGCATCAATCTGAGACCTCCTTAACTCAGATGATTTGTACGTTTAGCGAGATTACAGATCTAAAGCGAATCGAAAACCGTCTCAAAGAATCTGAGGCTAAATTTAGAGAGTTAGCGATACAAGAAGAACTTTTAAATCGCCTCTCAAATCAAATTCGAGAATCTCTAGATTTACCGACGATTCTACAAACCGCAGTCTGTGAAGTCCGTAATCTTTTTGTAACCGATCGAGCAGTGATCTATCAGTTCGATACCAATTGGCGAGGCCAAGTTATTCTTGAGGATGTCGCTGAACCCTGGTTTCCCACCTTAGGAGAAGCACCAGATGATTGCTTTCCCATAGATTGTCTGGAACTTTACCAAAATGGCAGGATTAAGGCAATTAACAACATTCTGGAAGCGGGATTAGAGTCCAATCATCGCCAATTTTTGCAGCGACTACAGGTACAAGCTAATCTGATTGTGCCGATTATGGTGTGCGATCGGCTCTGGGGGCTGCTTATCCTACATCAATGTAGTCACCCAAGAGTTTGGAAAGAGGAGGAAGCCAATCTATTGAATCGGCTAGCCATTCAGTTAGGCATTGCTATTCAACAATCAGATCTCTATAACGAGTCCGAGCAGAGTGCGCTGCAAGCCCATGTACAAGCTCATCAATTGCGTGAATCTGAAGCGCTGCTCAAGCGACAAACCCAAAACCTCCAACAAGCCTTTCAGGAGCTACAAAACGTCCAACTACAGCTTGTTCAAAGTGAAAAGATGTCTAGTCTAGGCGAACTGGTGGCTGGCGTGGCCCACGAAATCAATAATCCGGTCAATTTCATCCACGGCAACCTGAGTCATGTAAATACCTATGGTCAGGATTTGTTGAGTTTGGTGGAACTCTATCAGAAACACTACCCAAATCCGATCGTTGAAATACAAGCAAAGGAAGAAGAAATCGATCTGCCATTTTTACAGCAGGATCTCGATAAAATCCTTGCCTCGATGAAAGTAGGCACCGATCGCATTCGCCAAATTGTCCTGTCACTACGCAACTTCTCACGGATGGATGAAGCTGAGTTTAAAGCAGTCGATATCCACGAAGGAATTGATAGTACTTTAATGATTCTGCAACATCGCCTGAAAGCATCTTCTGAACGTCCAGCCATTGAGGTGATTCAGGATTACGCTAAGTTGCCATTGGTAGAGTGCTACCCTGGACAACTCAATCAGGTATTAATGAACATTTTATCAAACGCGATCGATGCGCTGGATGATGCAATAGGAGTCTGTCAAAACAGCAACGATAATCCCAGTCGGATCACCATTCGGACCGCCATACTCGATCGCCAGTGGATAGAAATTACGATCGCTGATAATGGTCCCGGTATTCCTGAAAAAGTGAAGAAACGAATTTTTACCCCCTTTTTTACCACCAAGCCAATTGGGAAAGGAACTGGCATGGGACTGTCCATCAGCTACCAAATTATTGTTGAAAAACATGGTGGCAAACTAGAGTGCTTTTCCAATCCCAATCAAGGAACAGAATTTGGGATTCAGATTCCCATCCAGCAACAAGCATTGAGATCTGTCTAACGGTTCAAATCTCCATTTCTACAGGGATTTTGAGTATAAATTCTGTGCCTTCTCCTAGTACAGAATTCACTTCAATGGTCCCATTGTGTTTCTCAACAATAATTTGACGGGCGATCGCCAATCCTAAACCAGTTCCCTTACCGACTTCTTTAGTCGTAAATAAGTTTTCAAAAATCCTTTGCTTAGTTTCCTCATTCATTCCCATCCCATTATCTCTTGTCTTAATCACTGCCCACTGTTGACAACGGGATAACTGGGTTGTGACTGTGATTTGGTTAGGTTGCAACTTAATTTCCGCGAAGCTTTTACCCTGATTAGATTCGTCGATCGCATCGATCGCATTCGCGAATAAATTCATAAAAACCTGATTGAGCTGTCCTGGAAAGCACTGGATAGAGGGCATCTCATGATAATTGGTGACAACCTCAATGGCTGGGCGATGCTCATTTGCCTTCAGGCGATGCTTCAGAATAAGCAATGTACTCTCTAGACCTTCATGAAGATTGAAAGGGACTCGCGATTCTGTATCGGCTCTAGAAAACGTTCTAAGACTAGTGCTGATACTCCCAACACGCCTGATTCCTTCACGCATGGAATGGAACGTTTTTGGTAAATCTTCCCGCAGATAAGCTAGATCGACTCTCTCCATTTCAGCCTCAATCTCCCGCCCTGGATTGGGAAAGGTTTTCTGATATAAATCAAGCACCCCGAATAGATCGCGCACATAGTCTTGTGCCGGTTGCAAATTGCCGGACAGAAAACCAACCGGATTATTGATCTCATGCGCTACACCAGCAACCAGATTGCCTAGGGCTGACATTTTTTCCCGTTGGATGAGTTGTAGTTGAGATTGTTGCAATTGATCTAATGCTGATTGCAGTTCAGAGGTTTGTAGTTCAAGCTTCTGATTCAATTCTTGTAGGGCAATATCTGCGTGTTTCCGCTCAGTGATGTCTTGATAGGTACCAAGAATTCCGATCACTTTACCATTTGCATCGTGGAGAGGTGCCTTATTGGTTTCCAGCCAAGCCTTTCTCCCATCCCCTTGATGTTGAGGTTGTACGATTCCCTGTTCAGCATGATCTGCCAACATGACGCGACGATCGCACTCTTGAAAGAAGTCTGATTCTTCTGTTTTCCACGCCAAGTCATAATCAGTTTTACCAATAATATTTTGGGGAGAGCCAACTCCTGCATCTTCTGCAAAATTTTGATTGCAGCCCAAATAAACTGAATTTCGATCTTTCCAGAAAATCGCTTCG
>JAYUEU010000388.1:0-9300 GCA_043739065.1 Synechococcales cyanobacterium
GCCGGATGACCTCAACGGGCGTTCCCTTGTAAAAGTGGTGTACGTAGTGCTGGAGCCGCAATACCAGAGCGCCATTTCTGCGGCTGTAAGATCCATCAATGCCAAACACCCCGACATTGCGATCGAGATAAGTGGCTACCTGATCGAAGAGCTGCGAGACAATGGCAACTACGAGGACTTTAAGCGCGATGTCGCTGAAGCCAACATTTTTATCGCCTCTCTAATTTTCCTAGAAGACTTGGCCGACAAAATCGTCGCTGCCGTCGAACCGATCAAAGACAAGCTTGATGTATCGGTGGTCTTCCCATCTATGCCTCAAGTTATGCGTCTGAATAAGATGGGCAGCTTCTCCCTGGCACAAATTGGTCAATCAAAGAGTGTCATCGGTAGCTTCATGAAGAAGCGTAAAGAGAAATCCGGCGCGGGTTTCCAAGATGCCATGTTGAAGCTGTTGCGGACCTTGCCCACTGTGCTGAAATTCCTCCCCATAGAGAAAGCACAAGATGCCCGGAACTTCATGCTCAGCTTCCAGTATTGGCTGGGTGGAAACGAGGAAAATCTGGAAAGCTTCTTCTTGATGCTGGCAGACAAATATGTCTTCAATGGCAAGGACACTAAGCGATCGGACAACAACGAAACCGCTGCATTTAGCTATGCCGAACCCATCACCTATCTGGATACCGGCATCTGGCATCCGTTAGCGCCGACGATGTACGACGATGCGAAAGAGTACTTGAATTGGTATGCTTCGCGCAAAGATCTTCCTGAAGCCCAGCGTCGAGGGGATTGTCCAACGATTGGACTGGTCATGCAGCGAACCCACATTGTGACGGGCGACGATGCGCATTATGTGTCGATGGTATCGGAATTTGAAGCCATGGGAGCACGGGTGATTTCCGTCTTTGCTGGTGGTTTGGATTTCTCGAAGCCTGTCGCTGAATATTTCTACGAGCCAATTAATAAAGAGGAAGCGATCGTTGATGCCGTAGTTTCGCTCACGGGTTTTGCCCTAGTCGGTGGACCTGCAAAACAAGATCATCCCAAGGCGATCGATGCTCTTAAAAAGCTAAATCGTCCCTATATGGTTGCGTTGCCATTAGTCTTTCAAACGACTGAAGAATGGTTAGATAGCGATTTAGGTCTTCATCCGATTCAAGTCGCATTGCAGATTGCGTTGCCTGAGCTGGATGGGGCGATCGAACCGATTGTTATGTCAGGTCGCGACGGATCCACAGGTAAATCAATTACCTTGCAGGATCGGGTCGAAACGATCGCAAAACGAGCGCTGAAATGGGCGAATCTTCGTCGTAAAAAGCAAGCTGAGAAAAAAGTTGCAATCACTGTTTTCAGCTTCCCGCCGGACAAAGGAAATGTCGGAACTGCGGCCTATCTTGATGTGTTTGGATCCATCTACAAAGTCCTCGAAGGCTTGAAAGAAGACGGTTATAGCATTGGAGAACTGCCAGAAGATTCCAAAGCCTTGATGCTGGAGATTCTGCACGATGCCCAAGCGCAATACAGCAGCCCAGATCTGAATGTTGCCTATCGCATGTCAGTGGAAGAGTATGAGCGATTAACGCCTTACCATACCCGTCTGCATGATTCCTGGGGACCCGCGCCTGGTAATCTCAACACCGACGGTCAAAACTTGCTGATCTTTGGAAAACAGTTTGGGAATGTATTCATCGGCGTACAGCCGACTTTTGGATATGAAGGTGACCCAATGCGGTTGTTGTTCAGCCGATCGGCCAGCCCTCACCATGGTTTCGCGGCCTACTACACCTATCTAGAGCGTGTGTTTGATGCCGATGCCGTGTTGCACTTTGGCACCCATGGATCGCTAGAATTCATGCCTGGTAAGCAAATGGGAATGTCCGATACTTGTTTTCCTGATAGCTTGATTGGTTCAATTCCAAATCTTTACTACTACGCGGCTAATAATCCATCTGAAGCCACGATCGCAAAACGTCGGTCCTACGCCGAAACCATCTCCTACCTAACTCCACCTGCTGAAAATGCTGGTTTGTACAAAGGTTTGAAGGCATTGGGCGAATTGATTGCCTCCTACCAAACCTTGAAAGATGGAGGACGCGGGGTTCAAATCGTCGATTCCATCATGGATCAAGCGCGGATTTGTAACCTCGATCGGGATGTCAAATTACCAGACACCAGTTCTGCTGAGTTGAATCAAGATGAGCGCGATACGATCGTCGGCAAGATCTACATCAAGATCATGGAGATTGAATCTCGTTTGCTACCTTGCGGATTGCACACCATTGGTAAACCGCCGACAGCTGACGAAGCGATCGCCACTTTGGTGAATATTGCTAGTCTCGATCGTGAAGAAGAAGGCATTCTCAGCTTGACCCGCGTGATTGCGAATAGTGTGTATCGCAACATTGACGAGATTTTCAAGAACAGTGATCTCGGTGTTCTGAAAGATGTTCAATTGTTGAATGACATCAATGCGGCCAGTCGTGAGGCTGTGACGGCTATGGTGCGCGCTCAGCAAGATGAAGAGGGTCGAGTCTCCAAGACTTCCATGTTTGGCAATCTATTCAATGGATTGGGTGGCAAACAAGAACCTTGGGTTGAAGCGCTGCATAAGTTGGGTTATGGCAATGTCGATGGTGATGCGGTTAAGCCATTGTTTGAATTCTTGCAATTCTGCTTGAAACAAGTGGTGGCGGATAATGAACTCGGCGGATTGCTGACTGCGCTCAATGGTCAATACTTGGCTCCTGGCCCCGGCGGCGACCCAATTCGTAATCCTGACGTTCTTCCGACGGGTAAGAATATTCACGCACTGGATCCGCAATCGATTCCTACAACAGCAGCAGTCAATGCCGCGAAGGTCGTGGTCGATCGGTTGATCGATCGTCAACGCTTGGAAAACGATGGCGCTTATCCAGAGACGATCGCCTGCGTTCTTTGGGGCACCGACAACATTAAAACCTACGGCGAATCTCTGGCCCAAATCCTTTGGATGGTTGGAACCAAGCCCGTGGCTGATGCTTTTGGTCGAGTGAATAAGTTGGAATTGATTCCATTGAATGAACTCGGTCGCCCTCGGATTGATGTCGTGGTCAACTGTTCTGGAGTATTCCGTGACTTGTTCATGAACCAAATGGCGCTGTTGGATCAAGCGGTGAAAATGGCCGCTGAAGCTGATGAACCGTTGGAGATGAACTATGTTAGAAAACACGCGATCGCTCAAGCCGCTGAATTGGGGGTGAGTGTTCGTCAAGCTGCCACTCGCGTCTTCTCGAACGCATCCGGTTCCTATTCATCCAACATTAATTTGGCGGTTGAGAATGGGACTTGGGAAAATGAAGAAGAACTGCAAAACATGTACCTTGCCCGTAAGGGATTTGCATTCTCATCGGACAATCCTGGTGTGATGGAACAGAATGAAGACATTTTCCGGGCTTCGCTGAAGACTGCTGATGTCACCTTCCAGAACTTGGATTCGTCGGAGATTTCCCTTACGGATGTTTCGCATTACTACGATTCTGACCCTACCAAAATCGTATCCAGACTACGGAATGATGGTAAAGCGCCCACGTCTTACATGGCAGACACGACCACAGCAAACGCCCAGATTCGGACCCTTTCGGAAACCGTCCGTCTCGACTCTCGCACCAAGCTCCTGAATCCTAAATGGTATGAAGGAATGCTGTCCCACGGCTACGAAGGCGTGCGCGAATTGTCGAAGCGGTTGGTTAATACGATGGGCTGGTCGGCGACGGCGGATGCGGTGGATAACTGGGTTTATGAGGATGCGAATAGCACCTTTATGAAGGATAAGGAAATGCAAGAGCGTTTGCTGAACTTGAACCCGAATTCCTTCCGTAAGATGGTGACGACGTTGCTTGAAGCGAATGGTCGTGGGTATTGGGAAACCAGTGATGAGAACCTCGATCGTCTTCGCGAACTGTATCAGCAAGTAGAAGATCGCATTGAAGGCGTTGAGTGAATGAATATCTTTGAATAATTGATTATTGGGTGGAGAGTCTTCTCCACCCTTTTTTCTGGCATTATAGAGCTATCCCTGATCTAGAAATTTGGCTCAACTCGTTTGGACTGCTGCTATGACTGAGCGTTTAATCATCCAAAACTTTGCTGGAATTCAGCATATTGATATCGAAATCAAGAAGTTTAATATTCTAATTGGACCGCAAGCTAGCGGCAAGAGTATTTGTGCAAAGCTTTTATTCTATTTTAAAAATATCCCTTCCGAAATTATCCATGCTGTAGGTGAGACAGATTATAGTCAGAAAACTATTGACACTAAGTTCAAGACACGTTTCCTAGAGTATTTCCCATCCATCTCATTGGGAGATAAGTCTTTTTTAATTCGGTATGAACATAGCGATTCATTTATTGAAATCACTTCATCTGAAACAAGAGAAGAAGCTATAAAAATTCATTTTTCTGCTGATTACAATCATGTAATCTCTGAACTTGAGAATGATCAACTTGAAGGAATTCCTCAATACTTGTTGCTAGAAAACATCTCAACTCAAAGGGATAAATGCTTAGGACTCATAAAATCTCAATTAGGGGAGTTCTCACTGGATTTTCAACTTTTTATTCCAGCAGGACGATCATTTTTTTCGATCATCCAACGAAGTATTTTCTCTTTTCTGAATCGAAAAAATAATCTTGATCCTTTTTTGATTTCATTTGGTTCTATCTATGAATCAGTTAAACAAGTCCAATTACCTCTTTTTCGAGCTGCGTATAATAATAAAATGAAGAACTTAGCAGAAGAAATTGTTTGTGGAAAATATTTAGCACATAGGAATCAAGATTTCATTGAGATGTCAGATGGGAGAATTGTTAATCTTGCGGCGGCTTCTTCTGGTCAACAGGAGACATTACCACTCACTATGATCCTCCTAGAACTTCCGAATTTACAGGGATTCAACGATCGTAAAACTGTTTATATTGAAGAGCCAGAAGCCCATATTTTCCCGGATGCTCAACGAAAATTAGTTGAACTTATTGCGGCTGCATTTAATCTCAATCCTGGAAAAACACAGTTTTTTATTACGACCCATAGCCCTTATGTGTTGACGGTCATCAATAACCTCCTGCAAGCGGGCGAAGCTTATAATAGCAATCTAAAAGGAGATACGTTGAAAAAATTGGAAAACCTAGTTCCACAATCGATCGCACTGAATGTGGAAGATTTGGCGGTTTATTCAATTACATCAGAAGGTGTTGAAAATCTCCTTTCTACAGAATTTGGATTGATTGACACAAATATAATTGATCAAGTCTCAAATGACTTGTCGATCGAATTTGGTGAATTATTAGATTTGGTTGACTAGAATGAAGCGATTTCCTAATTGTGAAAAAATCAATAGTCATCCGATTATTTCCTGTGAGGAAAGACAAAGTAAGATGATTTTTAAAAATCCTAATCGGCGAGAAATTTGCCTGCTGCAAGTCGATGGGTGTGGGATAAAAGAAGGATTGCGATGTGACTATGCATTAACGGCTGAGGAGAATAAGGAGGAGTTTTATATTGAACTTAAGGGATGTGATGTGAGCCATGCTTTTAAGCAGTTGGAAACCAGCATCCAGAAGCTTTCAGAAGATCCTCAAAAACAACCAAAATTCTGCTTTATTATCTCGACACGCGCTCCGAGTGAGGGACCTCAAACTCAAATAATGAAAAAACGTTTGAAAAAAAGCTATGGAGCCGAACTCATCATTAAAAATCGCGAGTACACCCACGTATTGAATTAAGGAATTTGGGTGTCCTCCTTAGATGATCGTCCCGTTATTATGAAGAGAACCACCCGTTTATCCTTGAAACTGAGCCAGCAATTGCGACATGATTTGACTGTCATCACAGGTTTTACGCGATCGTAATGCTTCTTCTAAAACACCCAAATCCAATCCAGGTAAAACAATTGATTGGTAAATACGTTGACTACCATGATTACCCAAAATTTGAAATGCGACAATTTCAGATTGTTCAACATTTATAACCCAGTATTCTTTAATTCCCAAAGATTCATAGAGCAGTCGTTTGGTTCCGAGATCTTCATTTAGAGATGTCGCCGCAATTTCGATCGCTAAATCCGGGGCCGGATGAATAGCTAAATTAATCACAGTATTGTTATCCGGAATGGTCTGAACCGTTGAACCTAAATAATAGGAAATGTCGGGTTGTGCTTCGCTGTAATTTTGTTTTTGATAGCTGGCGTTAGTGAGTCCTCGATTAGCAATGCCTCGGGTCATGCAAAAGAGACCGATCGCTAGAATCAAAAGGGTATTGTCAACAGCATGATTCGGACCGACACCCATGGTTTCTACCTGCATCTGAGATTCAAAGTAATAAAATTTAAATTTGCTATGAGCAGGATCATCAGCGATCGTTACAAAGGTATCCCAGTCCGCCGTTTGCCATTGATTTGGGATGAAGGTTGCGATCGGATTTTGAAGTGCTTGAGCCATGGGAATAGCCTCTAATTATATTGCTAGCAGCTTATGTCTCTAGTATCCATGTTCACACTATAAATGATGTCGCCAAGTCCGATCGTCCCGCCTCAATCAAAGCCCGATCGCGAATCCGACAAGAATCACAAACCCCACAAGGACTTTCACCGCCCTGATAGCAAGACCAAGTAAGTTCGATCGGAACGCCAAGACGCAAGGCTCGATGAACAATATCAACTTTAGAATCCAGGACTAACGGTGCAATCAGTTTGGGCGCAACTCCTTCAATTCCAGCTTTTGATGAAAGTGCGGCTAGTTTTTGAAATGCTTCAAGATACTCAGGACGACAATCAGGATAACCAGAATAATCCACTGCATTAATACCCAAATAAATACTAGTGGCCCCGATCGCTTCAGCCAATGACAACGCGATCGAAATGAACACAGTATTGCGGCCCGGAACATAGGTTGAGGGAATGATGCCATCTTCTGTTTCTTGGGTTGGAATTGATTGACTCGAATCCGTCAAAGATGAACCGCCCCATTGAGAAAGATTTACCTCTAATATTTGATGCGTTTTGATCTTGAGTGCTGCCACAATAGCTTTAGCTGCATCCAATTCCCGATTGTGACGTTGACCATAAAACAATGATAACGCCACAACCTCATAGCCATCCGCTTGCGCTTGGGCTGCAACAGTGGCTGAATCTAATCCACCGGAAAGAAGTACAACTGCTTTAGAACCACTAGAAAATGTCATATAAACTCCTCCTCAACTCATTACTAAATCATCTAATTCAGAATACTTCGGCAATGTTTGATCGATCGATTTACCCGATCGCAATACAATCCGATCGTGTTGACTTCGCGACAACAACTCACTATAAGTGCGGGCCTTAAAAATAATCAAATCAGCTGGCATTTCTGCCCCAATTTGCCCCCAATACTCCAATCCCATAATTTCAGCCGGAGTCAATGTAACTGAATTGATCCAATCCCCATAGGGTCGATCGAGATGGGCAATCCGAACTGATATATTAAATACTTCCAAACCATCATGGTCGCCAAATGAATGGAATGGATCCCGACAATTATCACTTGAAAGTGTTAATGCAACTCCTGCTTTTTTCAACTCGTGAAGTTGCGTTACTCCTCGCCATGATGGTGTTTTAGACGATACGCGATCCTGTAAATACAAATTGCACATTGGTAAACTAACAACAGCTATTCCCGCTTTTTTCACCAATGCGATCGTTTCCTGCACTTCATCTTCCGGCTGTACTGACAAACTACAACAGTGGCCGCACACCACTTTTCCTTTATATTTGTGCCGAATGGTTGCCTCCGCAATTAACTTCAAACAGATTGAATCTACTTCACCATTTTCATCTACATGAAAATCTAAATTTAATTTCCGCGCCTTTGCTAATTGAAACACTCGTTCAATTTGGTCCTCTAAATCTGGATTTGTAAACGCCACACCACCCAAAATCCCGCCCATCTCAGCGACTAAATCTGCAAGTTTATCCCCCGCCGGAGCCATATAATAATCCAACGGCACTAATGCCACCGCTTGTAATGTGATTCGATCGGCCCATTGCGATCGTAATTCATTAAAAACATTCCAACTAATATTGGCTTGCTTACCAAATGAATCGATATGGGTGCGAATTGCTTTAGTTCCGTGGGCATAGCTACATTTCAGCCCAAACTCCATACGACGATAAACATCTTCCGCATTCCAATATTTCCGAGAATCTCGACTTACCGCTAACAGCGCCGCATCAAAGCTCCCATCAGGATTGGGCGATCGTTCCCAAATGTGTCCCTTATCGAGGTGCGTATGCAACTCTGAAAAACACGATAACACTATGCCTTTTTCCAAATCGATCGACGGCACCGATGAACTAGTAAATGTTCCCGCCGCTGTTAATGTGGCAATTTTCCCATCTTGAATTTCTAGATCAACACATAACAAATGATCCGTTGGCGGCTTTCGGGGGGTCCATTTCGAGCCACCCACCATCAAAGAGAGCGGAACGTGGGCATTTCGTAACCAATAATGATTCGAGTCAAACAGCATGGCATCTACAACAGGGCATCAACGACAGATAGCATCCAGCTTCTTATCGAGTCTCTATGATCTCACAAAAAGATGAGGACGACTTATTCATTCAGTAGGCATAATAGAAAAGATCTATTTTTATTTTGTCAGGATTTCTCCATGAAACCGGTATTATCTAGAACACTAATTAACTTCTCCGCACGATCCACGCTGGTCGCCCTATTCACGACGATTGGCCTATTGAATACGATCGTCCTTCCCAGTCATGCCCAACCCGCTCCATCCATCTCCGATAATCCGTCTAATACGTCCGAATTTTGGGTTCCTGCTGCGCGCTTAGACCCCTCCAAGCCACAACGCATTACGATCGTCAACAAAACGAGTATCGTCCTAGAATATTTAGTCACTACCCATACAAACTTTCGCACCTTGGCCGCAGGTGACTCTGCAACACTCTCCGATATCGATACGCCGCTCTTTTTGAATATCAATTCTCAGGAAAGTAATTACTTTGTGAAACATTCGGTCAGCGTCGATCAAAAGACCAATACGCTGATGGTGACGGTTACGCCGACGGATAGCGAAGATAGTCGAGCTTTGAATATCAATGAAACGGGTGCGGTCTATCTTTACTAATTCAGGACTAATTCAGACTTTTATTAATTTAAGCTACTAATTTAAGCAAAAATTAACTCCGAAAGGCTTCGACAAATGCTGCCACTTGTTCATCAGTTGGCGGCGAGAAATCAAGTAATTCATTGGTCTGTAAATCATTCAGAGTC
>JAYUEU010000389.1:0-22894 GCA_043739065.1 Synechococcales cyanobacterium
ACTCTTGCTGCATAGGGAGCATTTCCAGGAAGGGCAGGAACAATGACACCGTTACCATCTTTCCCATCCCAGACGACAGTTACCAATCCTGAAGGATCAGTAACTTTTCCTTCTAAGATTCGATCGCCACCAGAAGGATTGTAGATTGGATTGCCTAAACCATCGAAATTATTACTTGTATTAATGACAATCTGATAAGTTGTTCCGATTGGTAGATTAAAGGTAAAAACACCACCTACAGCTTCAATAGTTTGGTTACCACTTCCGCCAGCACCCGCTACAAATTTGAAATTCATCGGAACAGGAGGAGCAACAGGAAACGATGAAAAATTAATTGCAGTCACTGACTCAGAATTCGGCGGATTGAAAAACATCTTATGGACAGGCGACTGAAGCGTCAAACCACCGTCTAGAGGTGAGTTAACATTATTATCTCCCGCCTTTATCCCAGAACGATAGGACGGCTGACCATTGGGATAGAATAATCCCTGATCATTCGCAAAAAAAATAAATCCATTTGGATCTAGTCCATTCAATAGAGTTTGATATCTATAACCATCTTTCGTGAGGACATATAGATCAGACTTCAAAAGTCGGTTATTATTTCCCATGAACAAGGCGACTGCATCAGTAAACACACGCCCTAGGATATCAGTCGTCGGAGTTGTGATGTTGCGAACCGTGATATCCCACATTGAAACACCGGATTTTTGGTTAGCATCGATCGGCGGAGAATTCACTGAGGTAGTATCAACCCCAGACATCCCTGCACCATCGGCACTACTGTTAGGACCCAACGGACCATAAAAAGCAACTTGATAGACTCCTGCCGTAGTTGGCGTAAAGATACAAGGTGTGTATCCTCCAATAGAAGGCAATGGCCCCACCAATTCCTTTGCGCGAGTATTTAAAACTCCAGCTCCAGGCTGTGCAGTATTACAATTCAAATTAGGTGTTGCTACGTCCACATTTGCCCCAGGATTCCAAAGCACAATATTGCCAGCGGCAACCCCAACTGCACTCGATCCCAAATAAATTGTTTCCCCAGCTTTCGCATAAACATTGAGTAAGGTTCGACGTGTAATCCCACCGGTCGTAGTTGTTCGCCATTCCGTAAAGGGACGATTCCCACCGTTACGCACTAGATCACGACTTCCCTCGGCCCTAACAACTTGTCCCAAGCCAAGACTTCCGAGTAACCCTAAAAGACCGATCGCCCCCAATTTCATCACTCTAAAAGAATAATCGATCGCACCCAATTGCCGATCGGAATTACTGGAAAAAATGGAGGTTTTGGGAGTACGAATCTTCATGGCACTTGTTGGAGGCTAAAGTAAACAGTTGGATAATAGATTTAAAATTATTACCAGAGTTGCGGCGGACGAATTACAGGGCTTGGTGGTGGCTCGATCGTAGGAACCACAGGTATCTCAGCAGGAACGATCGGTAGTGTTTCATCTTGAATCCCAGCGAGTTCACGAATTGCTACAGGCCGACTCATTTCTGAAGTCCCAAAGTTTTCTGTCGTTACCGTTGTCGCTAATCGATCGCCCGGTTTGAGGTCTTTCAAAATGATCGAGAATTTGTTTTGTGCGTCCGATCGTACCGTTGCAATGCGTGTTGCAGAATTCAAAGTTTGATCTGTTAAATTGGAATTATTAGGAATTTTATAAATTTCGACATCAGCATTAGGTAAAGTGGTTCCTGATAATTCAACAGTTCGATCGATCGGACTCAGAAAAAACTCATTACTGATTAACGTCGGTGCATTAATTCCACCATTTCCAGTTTTCTCACCGCGTTCTCGACTGTCTGTAATCCGATTAATACCATCACCGTTTTGATAATCACTGGGATTAGTATTGATTTGGCTGACAAGATCGATCGGTAATCCTTTGATATCAGTGAATTGATTATTGAGAATTTTATTGCCATAACTTGCTGGATAGGCTGCAACTACAACACCTGCCCCGGATTGCTGGGAAATTTGATTATCAAAAATTTGGTGCTGTTGTCCGGTGACAAAAATAGCGGCACGAATATAGCGTTGACCATTATTCAGAATCCGATTTTGATAAACCTTAATCGCTCCCTTAGGATTGAATAAATATAAACCACTTCCCGCATTCTGTTGAATGAGGTTTTGGAAGATTTCTCCTCCTGCAATATCACCCTCAATCCTCAAAGCATCGGGCATTCCAGCCATTCCATTCTTTTCAATCAAATTGTTTTGAATTCTAAAATCATGGGCTTGGATCGAGGTGATTATGCCACTACCATCATGATCCGCGATCGTATTTCCCTTCACTGTTACAGCATTGCCATTAAAAATCGAAACCCCAAAGGCCGATCGCATTTCTGGTTTTCCTTGAGGCAGACGGCCAAGCCAATTGTTTGCGATCGTAATATCTTTTGGAGCGAGTTCCGTTTCTAAGGTTTCCTGACGAACATTTTGATTTTGAACAGCGGTGATAAAAATATCAGCGGGTGGTTCGGTCGCAGTGCTGAGGTGGTGGGTTGTAAAGCCAGCAATCGCAAGGTTTTTAACTGTCACCCCATTGGCCGAAATTGTAAGACCTCGTGCGACTTCTTTACCATTCTCGGTTGTGAGGGCGATCGTAGGATTTTCCGTTGCTGTTTCTGATTCATCTGTCGTAGCCGCAACATTGAATCCAGGAATCGAATTCGCAATATTACTACTATTGTGTCCATCAATTACTACACCGGATTTGACGATCGCAGGTAATGGCTGTTGCAACCGAATTGTTGTTTGATCTGTAGGTAATTGAAATTCAATCCGAGAAACTGGAAGATTTTGATATTGTTCATTGCTCGTAACCGGACGCGAAACTTGACGGCGCTCGGTTTCGGTAAGATCTGTGAGTTGGAGATTTCCATTGATTAGGGCGATCGCTTCTCGCAATGTAATCCCATTATCTCTAGCCGTCGTATCTTGATTGCTATTCACCACCACTCGCAAAGGTTCTACAGAATTCGCCCTAGCAGGAAGAACTGAGTATAAACCCGATAGGAATAGGGATAGAGAAAGTGCTGATTGAATTGAATGATATTTCCTATTCATTATTTTTGACCTCCTGCGGGCGTTTCAGTAGGGGATCGTAATGCTGCGGGCTGAGCACTAGTAGGCTGAGCAGTAAGGGGCTGATTTACAGATGGCTGACTATCTGCTACTTTTTCAGATTCTTTTTGTTGCGGTGGTGCAACTTTTTGGAGTCCAAAACCACTAAATAACTCATTGATTTTGACCGTCAATCCCACATAAGGGCCACCTGCCGATCGGGAACCAAAGTCACGATCGTTAGCACTCCCAAAAGCATAGCCTGCCGACAATCGAAGATTTGGGGTCAAATAGTATCCTGCCTCTAGGGAATAGCCTGTTTCGCTAAAACCCGTACTAGACTGACCAATCCACCTGGCCTCTGCGGATAAATCCCAACTGTAATTTAAACGATAAGTTGCACGGACCTGACTTAACATCGTTGAACTATTAGCAGAAAAATCATTGGATAAATACGTGCTGCTGTTACGGAAGGCGACTTTACCATACAGTTCCCATCGCCAATTCGGAGCATAAATTGCTTCAAGGGCCAAAACATGATCCGTTGAACCTGTTCCAGAACTAAATAAAATGCTATCGGGTAATGTGGATGGATTTTGGCGGTATTCGTAACGGAATAGTAAGTTGAGCGTGTCATTGTTTGGATCGCGGTAAGCAAGACCTAATTTAAAATTTGCAGTATCTCCTAAGCCTACAATTCCGGCATTCGCAGCACTCGCTTGTTGGTAACGAACTAAGGCTGTTAGAGAAGGTGAGAGTTTACCTGTAGCTCCGGCGGATATGACAGTGTTGCTGCCAGCGGAAGAACTGCGATGTTCAATACGTGCATTAGCTTGGAATCTAGCACTGTCATTATAATTAATGCCAACGCTATAGCTATCACCTCCTTGCAATCCTAAGGATGAAGTACTCTGACCTGCGGCAAAGGATTGAGTATACTGAACCCCTGTCGCCGTTTGACCATTAAAGCTCCCCATCACATGCTCATAGGCTAAATCTATCTGCAATCCAGGAGAAAGCTTAATGCCCTGCTTAATCCCGATCGCACCTTGAGTACTAATGCCTCCATTTGCGCCGCCTATAATGCCGTAGCGAGCGCTAAGAGTGGTGTCTGGGAAGAGTTTATAATCACCAGCTAGGCCCAAACTCGTAATTGATTGTCCTGCAAATTGACCACTAGTAAAGAATTGCTGCGACAATTGAGCACTAATTCCCGGCATGATTTGCCAATCTAAACCAACAAGGGTCCGATCGGGATAGTAGACATCTGTTTGGCTGGAGAAACTCATTTCATTTTGAGCAATGAAGGTGAGATTACTAGCGATCGGTAACGTTAATCGAGTTTTGAGTTGATCCGAAGTGCTGGAATTAGACGGCGTGATTCGATCGGTGCGATCGCGATGAACTAAATCTGCACTGAGATTGGCCGCACCAATTTTTTGTTGAATTCCCGCACTAATGGTCGTTAAATCATTGTCGAGGGGAGTCCCTGGAATTGCATTCTCGCGAGGTGTGAGTAAATCAAAGGTGCTGGTTAAAACTTGGGGTGCGATGCCGCGATTTGTCTCATGATCGACCTGAACTCTCACATCAGTTTGCGGTCCAACCTTGGCTGAAACCTGCGCGCCATAACGGGTTTGCCCAGGGACAAAACTCACCGTAGCATTGTTAGCAAATCCAGTATCAGTCGATCGGTAGTAGGCTCTCGCATCAATTCCGGCCGACAATTGACCCTGAGCTTCAATGCGATAAGCACTGCCACTGGTTTGGCCTAAAATATCGGCAAATTGATTCGATCGGGCATATTCAGCAATTAATGAACCTTTGGAACCCAATGAAAAGAATGCATCTGCACCATAGAGTTCAAAGTTCCGAACGCCCCGATCTTCTTTCCAATAGGTCGCCCCGATCCAGCTTTCTTTGCCTTGTTCACGGGAGAGATGGTATCGCGCACGGCCTGCATAGATCTTGTTATCTGTGCCCGGTTCATCATATTGATAGGTCGCAATAATCCGACGCACAAGAGGTGCTCCATCTAGGCCAATATCTGTACGCAAAACGGGCTTACGGAAGAGTAAAGTTCCTCGGCTGTAGTCAATTTCATAATCAGGACCGCGATTTAGTCGTTGGCGTTCGATTACAGTGCCGGGACGATTGAGTTCTTCGGTTTCGATATAAATTTCTTCACTGCCTTCCGTCATCAATCGACGAGAAACAAAGTAGTAGCCGCTGGTGCCATCCGGTGCGATCGCATCTCGCTGATAACCTTGGACATTGTTGGCAAACAAGCCAGAAATTTGTAAATTGCCGATATTATAGTTTGCTTTCAAACCATGTAATTGACGCGAAAGGCTGGTGAATTCCTGTGATTTGTTTGCAAATTCTTCGGTGTTGTAATCTCCCCACATCGCATAGTCAATGCCTGCGCCAGAAATACGGGAAGTCTTCTCTAAACGAAGGTAGAGACTATCTGTTGAGGGCGTGAGAATGTCCGATCGGGAACTATCGCCATAAACGGGATATTGATTCTCGCAGGCTTGGTCTTGACGGAACAATCGAACCGTATTGTCACAGGTCTGATTCAAAGCCCGATCGCTGTTGTAGGCACCCGTGACTAGCCAACTGCCAATCTTTCCACTAGCAAATACGGCACCGCGCACATCAAGTTGTGTACCATTATTTCTATCAATAGGCAGAAAGTCTCGGAAACTACGATGGAAATCAGTGCCACGATTGCCTAAACGAATATCAATGACACCCGTTGCAATGGACGATCGTAAATTGGTCTCAAAGACAAGATTAGTATAGGCTTCCAATTCGCCCATTTTGGCTAAAATATTGACCGTCTTCGCATCTAAACCTGATTTGAGGCGGGCTGTAAATTGACCATTTTCAGCTTTGACTTGGAAACCGAGTTGATCTGGATTTGCATCAACTCCAACGAATTCTCCACCATTGCTGCTAAGGGTAACAATGCCATCGCGGTTCGATCGATTGCCCTGCGCGTCGAGCAATTGGCCTTGAATCGTAGCCAGCGATCGACCATCTGCTGGAATGCGCGTTTCAACAGTCGAGACTTTCAGGCTATTTGCCGCACCCCGCACCTGAAACATCACATTGCTGGAGCCAGTGAGTTGGTCTTTATCAAAGAGTTTGGCTGTAATGGTATTACCGCCTTCTTGAAGTACGACACCATACCAAGTTTGGGTGATTATATTAGTTTTAGAATCAGTCTCAGTTCGCCCAATTTGTTTGGCATCAACTTTAACTCCATTGGCATAGAGTTCGATCGTTCTGTCGCTGCTATATTGCAAAACAACGGTGACCGATCGGGTATCTAAAATCGCTTGACTAGTCGGAGATAAAATCTTAACTTCATTGCGCATCACCGATTCAACAGCAGTTACAGCCATTTTAGCGGGAGGAATCATAACTGGATTCGTAACTGGATTTGCGATCGGATTTATAACTAGATTTGTAGCTGGATTTGTAATCGGGTTCGCAACTGTTTTTACAGATGATTTTGAAACTGGATTGGTAACTGCATTTGTAACTAGGTTTGGAATATTTTTGACTTCAGCACGAACTAGACCGATCGTTCCTACAATTTGTAAAATAGAGAATAAATTGAATAGTATTAAAAAGCGTTTCATTTGCCTACCTCCTGGAATGCGGGAGTAACCGCAAAATTCATCCGAACCATTCCACTAGGGGCAAGATTCACAAGTCGTGATTGACTATTACGTTCTTTGAATTTGCGGTTGGGGGCGATCGTGTAGCCCGGTAAACTGCTCAAGTCCAACACTCCAGTGCGATAACCTGGTTGTACATTGGCGACCGAGAACAATCCATTGGCATCCGTGGTAATCCGATTGCCGTCATCTAAAATCACGACCGCATTAGGAATGCCAGGTTCATTGTTCTGTTGTTCTCCATCAAAGTTTTTATCTTCAAACACTCGACCAATGATCGTGCCGCAATCTGACAAAAGCCCCGGTGTCAGACGTAGGAGATGACTGGATGGCCCATCTTTTACAGTTTGTCCATTGTCCGTCCGAATTCCTTGAACTGAAGCAATATTTCGACCCGTTCCACGGATAGCATCGGGTGTCAAAGTTGCGGCATAGGCAATATTTACAATTTGCGTTTCTTGACGATTTGTGGTTCCTGCAGGCAGATTCAAAGTCGATAGGGTAAATTTCAAACCGTTATCAGCGATCGGTGTTGCCGTAACAGCTACAGGGGTTCCTTTAAACTCTGCTCTTTCAGAACCAGTAACAAACTTAAAGCCTACGGGGAAATTATCAATCACGTCCAGATTTTTTACTGGAGCACTAGCCAAATTTCGTATTGCAAGACGGTAAATTACCGTATCACCGGGTGAAGCTGTAGCCCGATCGCCTGTTTTTGTAATTTGAATTTCTTGGGCCTGACAAATGCTGGTCGAAAGATCAAATGCTGCTAATGTCAATGTCGTCGTAGTGCCATCTGCAACCGTCAAGGTCCCGTTCACTGTTGATTTCCCGTCTACGATCGAAATCGCCTTACCATCTAAAGCAGTGGCAGTATAACTAATCGTATTGCCTGTACGAGTTCCGATAACAATGCGGAGACGACGCTGGGAATAAATTGAATTTGCTGGCGGATTGACGACCAGAATATACGATCGACCTGAATCTAACTGTCCTTTGCTGGGATCTAGGAGAAAGTTATACGTTCCTTGGGTTCCATTCGTAATCAAATAAGGATTAGCATTTTCACTATTTGGTGCTAGTCCTGCGGGAATATTGTTATTGGATAAATCAGGTAATTCTGTGCGGGTCATTTGAACTAAACGACCTAAGCTAGCGCCCGTTGGATCTGTAGAATCTGCTTCATAGAAAGCCACACTGAATCCACTGTAGTCCGTCAGGACTTCTCCATTGCATCCCACCACCCGCCCTAAGGGATCAATCAACCGATCGAAGGATCCTTCAATTCGACCTGTTTTTCCTTGAAATTGCAAGGGCTGCTCGCTGGTGATGGCTTGTGGAACACTTTCATAGGTGAATTCAGCTTGGTTTGAAAGATCGATGCGAGTTGATGTATTGGGTATGCTTTGAGCGATCGTAGGCATTGTCCCCAACATCCAGCCAGCCGCCGTAAAACCCAAACAACCCAAAGGTAAAAGCATTACCGATGATGTAATAGGTTTTAATCGCAATCTATTGATTTTGAACAAATGGGGAAACATGATTTGCAGCAGCTTTTCTGAAGAGAAGCACTAGAAGACATCGGATTAAATAGAACCCAGAGCACAGTGTTTAAAATGGGAATTTAAACTAAAATCTAAAGCCAAAATCTATTTGTTCAGATTGATCTAAATTCCACGCTTAAGGCTCAGCGTCTAACGAATCCGCACTTGATAGGAGGCCGAGATATCAGTACCCGGTGCAATAGCGTTATTCCAGCGCCAACGTACATTGGTGTAGGTTTCAGCAGGTGCCGGACGCATTTCCGTTTTTCCCTCTGCGGTTTTGACCGGAATCAAAGGCTGATGGGTGAAGCTTTTACCGTTATCAATGCTGTAGGTGATTTCGGCATTTCCTACGGCTGAGTTTGCAACATAGACAGTTCTAGCGGGAATTTTTTGGGTTAACGTAAAGTTCTTGGCTGCACTTTTGCCTTGATTTTTGCCCTGAAGACGATAGCGTATTACTTCACCAGGATTGGTCGATTGAGTATTGATGGATTGCCAGTTTTCACCATTGCGGCGTTCTGCTACAAGAGAAAGTTTGACATCCGGACGCTGGGCATTTTGGGCGATCGCAACAGCATCATTAAAAAGCGAACCCAGCACAGGCAGGTAATTCAAGGAACCACAAATAGCGATCGCAGTGGTTGCAACAGCGGTCAAGGCAAAACGTTGAGTTACGGAGAATCTAGGCACAGGTTTATCCTCAGAACGTGAATGATTTAGGGGGAAATGGGGGAAATCAATCTAGGAAATACTAAACAGACTTCCCACAAGTCCTTCGAGATTTGGATAGGGTGAACAGTTCAGACCGATCCGAATTTAGTTAATCTTGCGTCGGAAGATGAATGTCCCGCTGGTCTGAGGCTGAATGATTACGCCCGGTTGATGCACATACTTTGTCACGTCGGTTGCTGCCGTAGTTCCACTCTGTTCACCGCTTGGGAAGTAAATCACACTGCTAGGACCGCCGTAGGTAACAGAGACGGAACCTATGGAATGGCTAGTATCAATCACACCATTATTATCAGTATCCTTAGCCCAGCTATTGCTACCAGCTGTGCCATCCTCAGTAATGGTGACGTTCTTCGCGTCTAAGGTGAGATTGCCCGTTCCAGTCGGTGCAATAGAAATGTTTTTATAGGTAATGCGATATTCAATGAATCGACCCTTTGCCCCTTTACCCGTGAGTAGAGCGCTATCCGAAGTCCAGTCTTGAATAACGGTTGCTCCATCTGGACCTAGAATCCGTGCTTCCTTGAGGAGTTGCAAGAATCCAGTGTAGACACGATCGATCGTCCGGTTTTGAGTTGGTTCTGTACCATCGATATCAGGACGAGAATTCCCATTCTTATCGATGAAAGCGTAAATAGGAACGGAGAAGCCCTTTCCGGTATCGGTCGAAAGCGGTGTGTTAGCAGGTAAGTCAACCGACACGTTGTAGCTGACCGTCTGACCAGCAGCTAGAGTGGGGATAATGATTGCACCACCAGAGGTAAAGAGGAAGTTCGTTCCATTGAAGGTGTAGACGGCAGGCTGAAGGTTGCCATAGGTCAAAGTAACAGTGGTCCCTGATGGGGGTAGTTGGTCACCTGCTGTTGCAAGGAATGCCGCTACGTCCGGAACTACTAGCACATTGCTTAGCGAACCCGTAGTACTTGGGTTGCTTATCGTATTCGTGAAGGTGACAGGAGCTGGATCGATCGTTGCTCCCGGTGCCGTACCAGCAGGAATCGGGGTACTGCGGTTGGTGAAGTCGTCGTTATTATTATTCGGACCAACGGCATTGGGTAGGCCATTCGGACCGTTCAAGATAGTGCCTGCTAGGGCGATCGTTGTGACGTTATCTTCCCCGCCCGGTCCGGTACCTGTGTTGTTGTTGTTGTTGTCAATGCCATCATTGGTCGCGTTTGGACTACCAGATGGAATAGTGGATGAACTTGGGGTCAAGGTCGCAGTATTACCCGGAGTTCCGTTGTCGTTGAAGTTACTAGGGTTCTTATCTCCTGATTCATCATAAACCAAGGGAGCTGTAGGTCCGATATTACCCTGAGTTTGTCCGAAGACTTGGGCAATGTTCAGGACATTAACAGGAACCGTTCCAGTAACACCGCTGGTAACGACTTTAAAGCCAAATCCAGTGATGTCAGAGCCTTCTGAAAGAGGTGTTGTGGTTGCATCGTAAATGAAACCAATTCGAGTTGCATTTGCATTGAAGGTTGTAGACCAAGCGGCTGCAAGAGCAGAGGTTGTCAAGGGATCAGCCGTATAAACAGGTATCCAAGTTCCATTTGGTACAACTACATCGCCGACGGCAGTCAACTTCGTTAAAACTGGAACAGCATCAGATATGAGGACACGATTTACTGTGGCACCATTAATCTTAAGGTCCGTACCAACGAGCTTACCGGGAGTGATTCCCACGCTGCCGGCGGGTGGTGCGGATTCAACCTTCAGTTCCAAACCATAACCAATTACATCATCAGTCAGCGTCGTCACATCTTTCGGATCGTAGCTCGTGCGAGTTTTTAGAATAGTGGCCAACGCTTGAGAGGTTGAACCGACTTTCACGGTCTGAGTCGCAGAACCTTCTTTTTCTACAGCCGGACTTCCGACAGCTTCACCAGTATAAACTCCAGTGTAATCTACGGTATAGATTCGATCGGTCTTAGCAGAAGGAATCCCGGTAGAATCAATATTCTGGGTCGTCGTACCGTTGTCATTGGAACCCGTATTACCAATCCGCACCACCACATCCGAACCGGAAGAAGCTGCGGCAGTAATCGTCGTTGAAACATTCAGGACCAAGGAGTAACCTGGTGGAATCACTCCAGATGGCGCACCTGCGATCGAGGGTAGACCCAAGGCTGTAGTATTTTGACCTGTACCTGTGACCGTGATAGGTGTGATAGCGGTTCGCGTACCATCTGGTGCAATATAAGCGATAACCTGAACTGGCGTTGCTGTAGCAGGCCCCGTTACAACAGCCGCTCCAGGAATATAGAAACCTGTAGTGTCGTTACCAACGTTAGTGACTTTGAATTCATAGTTCACAACATCATTCGGCAATACCGTACCCCCATTCACATCGATCGTCGAAAGTGGCGTAACCGTAACGCCCGCAACCTCAGCCACTGTTACCTTCACCGTGTTAGAGGTCGCATTGAAGGGATTAGCTGGATCATCAGGGTTGTCGTAGGTTGCGGTTGCGGTGTTGTTGATCGGAGTTCCGGCTGCTGTGCCATCAGCAAATGCTGGAGCTGCGATCGCTCCTAATCCACCTACCAATAAAGTTGCTGCTAGTAGACGCCGAAAAGCTGAAGAGGTCTTGCCATTCATAAGTTAAAAGTACTCAATATCAAGGAATGAATTAGGGCGAACCAAAAGGCTTGCAACGATCAAAATTCACAATGTAGAAACTCAGCTAATTTCCTTAAGAATCAAAACTCACAGTGAATAAATTCCGTAAATTCTCTTAGGAAATAACATTTAGCTTTATTGTGACAGCTTTAATGTACCCGTCAAACCAGCAACACATAACAGAAGTTATATGTTTTAAGTTATGAACATCAAAATGTGTCAAATTTATGATTTTGAAATTAGTAAAAGTTAAATTTAAAGTCTTTAAACTAAATATTATTAAGTAGGAAGTATGTGTTTTTACAGCCATTTAAATAGCTCATAAAAAAACTCCCGTAAAAATGCGGATGCATCTTAATAGGAGTTGATTCTATTTAATTTTCAGCGAATTCAGAATTGTGGAAATATTGTTCTAAATACATTATTTTAAAATTCGACATTCATCGGAGTACGGGGAAATGGAATCACATCCCGAATATTGGCCATGCCTGTCATAAACTGGACCAGACGTTCAAAGCCAAGCCCGAAGCCTGCATGAGGGACTGTGCCATAACGCCGTAAGTCCAAATACCACCAGTAAACTTCTGGATCGAGTCCTTGAGCACGAATACGCGATTCCAGCACGTCCAGTCGCTCTTCTCGTTGCGATCCACCGATAATTTCCCCAATCTTCGGAGCCAAGATGTCCATCGCTGAAACCGTTTTACCACCATCATCCAGACGCATATAAAAGGCTTTAATTTCGGTCGGATAGTTCGTGACAATCACAGGTTTCTTGAAATATTCCTCTGCTAACCAGCGTTCATGTTCCGATTGCATATCTATGCCCCAAGCGATCGGATACTCAAAAGATTTGTTGGATTTCTCTAGAAGTGCGATCGCTTCCGTATACGTCACACGAGCAAATTCACTATTGATAATATTGTTTGCTGTATCTAAAACACTATCGTCAATGCGCTGCTGGAAAAATTCCATATCTTCTTGGCAAGTTTCCATTACATGTTTAAATACATATTTCAGAAATGACTCCGCCAAATCCATATCACCGTTCAGATCGCAAAACGCCATCTCCGGCTCCACCATCCAAAACTCTGCCAAATGCCGAGACGTGTTTGAATTCTCAGCTCGGAAGGTTGGACCAAAGGTATAGACATCACTAAAGGCCATGGCCATAATTTCGGCTTCAAGTTGACCGCTGACAGTGAGATAAGTGGGTTTGCCAAAGAAGTCTTGACTGAAATCTACTTTTCCTTCTTTAATTGGCAATTTATTTAAATCAAATCGCGTAACCGAAAACATTTCCCCGGCACCTTCGCAATCACTCGCGGTCAATATCGGCGTATGCACCCACAAAAATCCCCTTTCTTGGAAGAATTGATGAACCGCAGCCGCACAAGCATTCCGCACTCTGAATACTGCACTTAATGTATTAGTCCGCGATCGTAAATGCCCAATGTCGCGCAGAAATTCAAAGGAATGACGTTTCTTTTGTAATGGATAGGTTTCTGGATCAGCCTCACCGTGCACCGTTAGCGCGATCGCCTGCATTTCAATCCGCTGACCTTTACCGGGAGACGGTACCAATTTACCTTCAATTTCGACCGAAGCTCCGGTATTAATGCGTTTGATAGATTCGGCATAGCCTACGATCGCATCACTCACCACCACTTGCAGCCCCGCCATTGAAGAGCCATCATTCACTTCAATAAACGTAAACGTCTTTTGTTCGCGCTTAGTTCTAACCCAGCCGCGAATAATAACTGTGGTATCAGGTTCACCACTACGAAGAACTTGAGAAATACGAAAAACGGAACATTGAGTCGGCTGAGTCATGGAAAAACCGCGCTACACATCTACTAGAAGAGATTATGAATCATAATGTGAACTAGCGATTAATTGGGGAGATTGGAAGATGCAAACGATCGATGCCACGATGCTGAAGCATTGGAATGTGCAGGAATATCGTCGCATGAGTGAGTTGGGAATTCTCAATCCAGATGAACGAACAGAATTGATTTCAGGACAAATTTTATTGATGGCTGCCAAAGGAACGCCCCATGTATTAGCGCTTCGTTTACTGGCGGTGGCTTTAGATTCGCTGTTAATTAATCAGCCTTTTTTCGTGAGTACTCAAGACCCGATTCAATTGGATAATTTTTCGCAACCAGAACCGGATTTGGCGATCGTCCGAGGAACTGCTTTGGATTATGCCGATCGCCATCCAAATCCTGATGATATTGAACTAGTGGTAGAAGTTGCAGATTCAACCTTAAGACATGACTGCGAAATTAAAGATAAATTGTACGCCCAAGCTGGGATTGAGGATTACTGGGTCGTGGATGTAAAAAAACGACAGTTGCATGTCTTTCGGAATCCAACACCCACAGGCTACACCAGCCATCTGACCATCAGTCAGGCTCATTCAATCGCCCCTTTATCCTTTCCCGATCGGCTCCTTTCGCTGAGCGAAATTTTTAGACCCTAAATAAAAGATAAAACTGAATTACTTCGGCTGCTCTAAACGGACTGGGGACTGATTTGTTGAGTCTGGAACCGATCGCATTCCCATCGCCCACGTCGTAAGTCCCCAACCAACCAAAATTCCCATACCGCCAAAGCGCACAATCTGCCAAAAGTACTCACGAAGCCCCAACCAAGACACCAATTGACTTTCAAGACGCATTTCCACATCATCTAGTTCAGCCGAGAGTCTTTCTAGTTCTGCTTTTAGCTCGGGTCGGCTTGTTTTCAGATCTTGATGGTTTGCTTGCAGTTGATCTCTAAGGGCTTCGTCGGCTTGCACTTGATCATACCGCTCGCGAAATTGAGCAATGGTTTGCTCTAGCTCCAGAAGAGCCGTACCGATTTCATCAGAATTAGGCGCGATCGGCAAAGGGGCAGAGTCAGACGGCATAATAATAATAGAAGAATTAAGAGCTTGACTAAAATTTATGACACAATCCACAACCACTCACACTGTCAACCTTGATTTAGCTACAGAACCGATGGAACTCGCCCAAGCCCTAGCCCAGACTTTGGCGATCGGGCATAAAGACTGGCATCGGCTCCAAGCTAATCGTTCCGCTCGGGCAAAGGAGCAAACGGCGGCAGCGTTAGTCTATTTGCTGAAAGGAGACAATGAGCAAGCCCTAGCCCATCTTCAACAAGCGGCGGGATGGCTCGATCGATCGATTTCGTCTCCTGGCTGTCCCCATTAAGCGTTGAGAATTAATCTATGCTTTTCGACCTAGAAGAATTTTGCGGCTATTACGGGTTTGTTGCTGATGGCAGACCATGACGCAAGACACATTAGCAATTCGCGAAGAATAGTTACCGGGTGCCGTTGAACTGGACGTTGCACCCGCCATGGGCTGACAAAGCAGCGTCAACAAGCAGGAACAACCCGCTAATAGAACTAAATCAAGCTGACGATGATTAAAAGACAAGAAATGATGCGCTAACCGATGAGTCATGGACGGGTACGGATTGGGGGACGTTTCTGGAGACAAGATACCCTAATTTCAGCTAATTCGCTCAGATATAGCTCAGATATACGAGATCATTAGACCGGCATTTAGGTAAGAAGCGGCGATCGCGACGTAAATCTCATCTTCTTACAGAGACGTAACTGAGTACCGCAGGGGTTCCACTGAACTTGATCAAATACTTGATGGAGTATAAATAAGCCCCGCCCCGATTCAGTGTCGTCATGGAGCATTTCTTCTAAATTAGATTTGTAAGTGTCTGGCGGCGTAAAACCAGAACCTTGGTCGCAAATGAGCCACTCACACCGATCGTCGCTATGGGAAAACAATACTGAAATACTTTTGCCTGGATCGAGCTTGTTTCCATGTTTTGCTGCATTTACTAATGCTTCTTGTAACCCCAAATGCACTTCGGCGTGCCAATGGGATGGAATACAATCGAGCAACAGCTCTAAAACAGGTAACAGATACAGCGTTGACGTAAAACTAACCGTCATTGCCGATCGCCCAGTTATTCGAGGTAATTTCGCAAACACAGTAAACCCCGTATCATTGAATCAACAATGTGTGTATCTACTTATCTACGTACATATTTTGATTCTACATGAACTTTAGGAAGACATTGGATATTTTTTGGGGATCGCATTTTTACTTTCAAAACAATATTAAATCAAACTTACATCGATCGAAATGACGTTTATTGGACTTGACGTTTCAACGATCGGAGGTCTTGATGAAGCTTGGCAACAAGATCGCGGTTAGTCGGGTTGGTGGCGAGGGCTTTTTGGAGATAGCGTAAGGCTTGAGGATAGCAACGATCGCGCATGAGACGGCGGCCCTGTTGTTGGTAGGCGATAGCACACCATTGTTGAACTTCGAGATCGTCGGGAAGCTTAGAGGTTAGCGCCTCCACTAGAGCGATCGCACTAGCAAAGCGTTGCTGAGCAAATAGATGCCGCAACCGTTCATAAGCATTGTATTTCAGTAGATTTTCTGGCGTTTTAGGGAAGTTCGCAAAAACGGACTTTTGTGGAGGGCTTGGGGCTTGGCTCGGTGCAGTATGGGCTAGAAGATGTTTGTAGGCGATCGTGATCGTGAGAAAAACATCTGACTTACTTTGATTGGACGTATTTTGACTAGACGTATTTTGATGAGCTGCGGTGTCAGGATGATATTGACGTGCCAAAACCCGATAAGCCTGTTTGACTTGCTCACGGGACGCACCTGGTTTTAGTCCAAGCGATCGATAATAATCCTCCAATTTCATAGTCAACCTTCAAACCTCCGATCGAAACAAAAATGGCAGAACTCAATACATGAATTCTGCCACTTCTTTCTAGATTTGGACGGAAACCCTATTTCAAGGTTTCAATGACCTGATCAATCAGACCATAATCTCGGGCTTCAGCTGCAGACATAAAATAGTCCCGATCGGTATCTTTCTCGATTTTCTCAACCGTCTGACCACTACGCTTAGCTAGAATCTCATTCAGCAAGGTCTTGATGCGAAGAATTTCTCGCGCCTCAATTTCAATATCCGTTGCTTGACGACGACCCGTTCCACCGAGGGGTTGGTGAATCATGATGCGGGCGTGAGGCAAGGCAAGACGCTTTCCTTTGCTGCCCGCAGACAACAAAAATGCGCCCATACTAGCGGCCAGACCGACACAAATGGTAATTACTTCTGACTTGATGTATTGCATCGTGTCATAAATAGCCATTCCAGCCGTGACGGATCCGCCAGGGGAATTGATATACAAATAAATTGGTTTGGACGGATCTTCGGAATCAAGATATAACATCGCCGCGATGATGGAGTTCGCTAGGGAGTCGGTCACTTCCTGGCCCAGGAAAATAATCCGCTCTTGGCTTAGGCGAGTGTAGATACTGACCCATTGCTCGTAGGTGCTACCGGGTAGGCGGTATGGGACTTTTGGCTCGCCGATAGGCATGGGAAAATCGCTCCAATTGATGATAAGTATTCAGGTCCAGACTCTAGATTCCAGCAGGAATTGGTGTGGGTAAGTCTTTGGTGCTTTCGAGGACGCGATCGATCAGGCCATATTCTTTCGCTTCGTGGGGCGTTAGATAAAACATCCGATCGGTATCTTTGGCGATTTTTTCCACCGTTTGTCCGGTGTTTCTAGCCATAATATCAAGGACGGCGGTCTTGTTGATAATCGCTTCCTTAGCTCGGATTTGAATGTCCGTCGCTTGACCTTGAGCACCCGTACGCGATTGGCTCAAGGTAATGGTCGCATGGGGTAAACTCGCCCGAAAGCCTTTTGCACCGGACGACAAAATCATCGCCGCCGTCCCCATAGCCTGACCGAGACAAATGGTGTGGATGGGGGGTTTGATGTACTGCATGGTGTCGCAGATGGCGAAGGCTTCAGTTTCATAACCGATCGTCTCGCCGTCGTACCAAGAGGTTCCAGTGGAGTTGATGTAAAAGAAGATAGGCTTCTCAGGGTCATCAAACTGCAAGTAGAGCAATTGCGCGATGATCAGTTCCGTGACATCAATTCCGATGCGACGTTTGACGTCATCTGAAGAATAAAGTGGTAAACCCAGATAAACAATACGCTCCTTCAACAGAAGCGATGCAATATCCGGGGGCGGAGTGCGATAGGACTGGTCGCCGTAATACTGTGTCTGACTCATAGCGTTTAATCTCGGGTTGCCTGAACCTGTAACAACAATCTGCGCACCCACAGGTTTTTATGGCCTGCCTGAACACCCTCAGCTACAGGAGCGAGTTTCTTTATAATACCGCGCTACGTGAAGTGAAGTGGGATTTTTCGGTGGGGAGAACCGTATTTTTGTGATATCAGAGGAGCGGCGGCGGGAACAAGTTAGTCCTAAGTCAAAAAATAAAAAAATAGGGCGTAACCTTAGTGGCTACACCCTTACTCGCACCTAATTGAACTGCTCAATGCAACAATCCGCTTCAAAAATCTTTGCATCCTGCGTCTAATGTATTAATCAGCACTGAAGGCAAAGAATCCGGAAGATTAATAAGATATTAGGAGAGGGATCGAATCGATCGCCTCCCTAACATCGATTCATAATGCAGTCTCGTAACTGAGATAGGGTTTCTGTATAAGAGAAAATCGGGACTTGAATAAACGTTCTGTATAAGTTCGGTCTGGATATGTACTTACAATAGCGGGGGAAAACACTGAGGTCATCTACTACATGTCGTTTTTTACAGTGATTTTACAGAAGCCTTCTTGAGATGAAGAAGAGGTATACCTTTCGGTAGAGAATCCGGAAGAGGGGTAGGCCCAAATGGTAGATACACGATCGTCCGCCTAAAGACCTATAAACTAGCAAGTGTATTGTGAAAATTGTATTGATGGATTTGGGGAGTGGCGCGCAGATGAGTGATGAGACACAGGATTTTGTGATTTGTGATGGTGATTTGGCGATCGATCGTCTGGAGACCTATCTAACAGGTTCGACCATTGCTGTTGATACGGAAACTATGGGATTGCTGCCTCAACGCGATCGGTTGTGTTTGATACAGCTTTGTGACGATCAAAACCGAGTGACGGTAGTGCGGATTCTGAAGGGCCAAACCCATGCCCCCAACTTAAAGACTTTAATGGAAGCAACTCAGGTCACAAAGATTTTTCACTTTGCCCGCTTCGACATCACAACTCTGAAGTATCATCTAGACATTGCCGTTAGCCCGATTTTTTGCACTAAGATTGCGAGCAAACTGGCCCGAACCTACGCACCACGTCATGGATTGAAAGATTTAATTAAGGAAGTGGTGGGCGTGGAACTCGACAAAACCGCCCAGAGTTCGGACTGGGGAAATGCGGCGAATTTGTCTGATGAGCAACTGCGCTATGCGGCGAACGATGTGCGCTATTTGATTGAGGCTCGCGAGAAACTGACGATAATGTTGGAGCGAGAAGAACGCTTATCGTTGGCAGAGCAATGTTTTGGATGTTTGCCGACGTTTGCGGAATTGGACATTGCACAGTACAACCATCTCTTTGAGCACTAACGTCTAGCGCCCTAAAGTATATCTAATTTTTCGTAATCAAATTCTAAAAAGCTGGGCATTACTGACGAAGTAACAATCGTAAATAATGCTCAGCATCGTCGATGGAATTCAAGAGCTTAATTCAACCAAGTCATTCACAGAGAATAAATTAAGCGGTTTCTAAGCTAGAGCGAAATGACTGAAAGAACGATCGGACTGCTTTAGCAATGGGAGATTTTGAAATAATAACCGATCGCATTTCAACAGCCTGAGAAGGTGAGGCAATACCCCAAGTTGCAGCTAGAACATCGGACCATTCAGCACCGGGAGCAATTTCTTCAAGGCTCATGAAGTCATCCATAAAGCCAGAGACTTCTATGTAAGCTGGTTCTGGGATATGAGCAGATTGGGGGGAGTTGTTGGAAAAAAGGGTATTGAACATGACGGCTTGGACTCCATCGACACAATTTAATAGGATTAAGTTCCGATCAAGGAAATTCTTTCCTTGATCGGAACTTAATGAAAAACTCACGGATATGTGGGGGTACAGCTAGAAAACTCGGTGAAACTCACGGACGAGTAAATTACTGTTTTCGTTCTTGATGTCCAAAGAGTAGCATATATCTCCGTAGACATACGCAGGTATTTCTGAAGGGTTTAATAAAGGTTTACATAAATTTTGCAGAATTCTAATCGCACCTTAATTTCTTTTAAGAGTAAAAAATAATGGTTCCCTCGCAACGACCTAGGCTAACGCAACGAATTAAGCTCAACAAATGGACGATCGGGATGCTGCTATTGACTTCCATTTCTATGGGGAATACGCGAGTTCAGGCTGCCGAATCGCCTGCTATCGAGCCTGATTTACCTGAAGAAGTGCTGCGATCGGAAATTTTGCTGGATGGGCGATCGCCATTTGATGGAAAACGGGTGACAGCGACGGAATATGCGGAGTTACAACAGGAGATTGAACAGGCTAACGCGGTGGAGCCTCAGATCGCGCCGAAGATTCGGAGATTGGTAGGAATGCTTAAATTTCGGAAGCTTATTAAACGGATTTTACCGATCGTGCCTATTAAGTAATTTTACGTACTCGGCAGGGCTTGAACGGGAAGAAATCTACTTTAATGTCCATAATCGTCATGATCCAGAATCTCACAGAATGAGAGGATCCACTGCTCCGATCGCGATTCTAGAAGCTATTGAATAGATCGTCCCAAAAGAAAACCTGGCCCGTCCAATTTAGGATAGCCAGGTTTCAATTCACACTGAGAAGTAGAACGTATGATTAGAGAGCCGATCGGCCTGTGATTAGGTTATAGATAACTCCAATCACCGCCAAAACAAGTAATAGATGAATTAAGCTACCACCGATATGAACTGAGAATCCTAAAAGCCAAAGAAGAAAGAGAATGACAGCGCCTGTCCAAATAATATTAACCATGAATTGCCTCTAGATAGATGTTTACTTCTTAGATTTGATGACTTCTGATGAATTGAGAACTTCTTCTTCAAATTATAATTATCTTGAAGCGTCGATCAATTTATCTTTGTATTTCCGGAGATATTTCGAGCCGTTTCTTGGAGCTTACCTTCAACATCTTTAGCCACCACTTGTACTTTATTCCAGACCCAGCCTTCGCTTTTATTTGCAGCCAAGCTACGATCGGCGTTAAGCCCAAATAATGCAATGCTCATCACTAAAAAAACAATGTTAAACGCAACAAAGATCTGACGAACTCCATAATGTGAAATCATGAAAACCTCCAATTTCAATGTGGCTTTTAGAGACCTAAATTAATCGAGAATTAATTTTGTCTTCAACAAGATTTTGAATGATTATTCTTGCATCGAAACTTGTGGGTTTAACGATCGGTTAAGTATCAGAATTTGGTACATCACCTGGAACTTCATAGTACATTTCAGGTTCGATCGCATAGTTATTAGCTAATCCTTCAGAATCCATGGTGTGACCACCTGATGCGTTAATTTCATCAGCTGAGTCGCTTTCATGAACAATTTTCTTGAATTCATCGCCTTCCCGTGCTTTTCGAGCAGCGGTTTCTGCTGGAACTAGATGGGCATCATAACTGTCATTACTGATATTGTGGGGTGTTGGAGTTTCGCTTTTCATTTTGTCACCTATAGACTATTAAAAGTTTATCTATTTGTCGTATTCTTGACTACGAATTTTGTAAGCCTCATCCCAAGATCTAAAATACATACTCTAATGAAAGTTATATTTCAGATAATGAATTGAATAATTGGAAGGATTAACTACCTCTTATTCAATGATGTGGCAAGGAGAGGAATCGAGGCAATCGCTCAATCCCTAGGGGAGATACTGTAAGAAACCACTAACTGGTTAACTCATAGTAGAGTCATAGTAACTTTATTTTTTAAAATAAGCGTCTTCATTTAGAATTTTATTTGCAGTACTTTAGGTAGAGTAGTCAATTTGACCTCATGATCCAGATTAACGATCGTACAGATTCAACAACTCCGCGATCGCACTTCCCGCAACCGATCGAGACCCTCCACAATCATCTCCAACCCAAACTCAAAACAACAAATCCCATCGTATCCCCATTCATAACCTGAAGCGTTATCGCGATCGTATAGGGATATTGGTTGACAGGAATTCAACGACAAACCCGTTTTGGACGCATCTGCATACAAACGGAAACTTTAATTCTTGAAGGGTAAATCCATAGATATAATTGTCGATCGCCTTAACAAAGTGAACAGAATCGTCGATCCACCTGCATCACCAATTCGATCCATAAAATCTGCTAGCGTTATCCTTAGTCTTGTCGTTGCTCCAATTGTAATGCAGCAGGCGATCGGGTGTAAACAATAGCATTCTCATTTTCAGATAATGCTTACTATCGAAAAGCGGGAATGCTATTTTGTGGGCGACTCCTGCATAATTTACAAGTAAATGAATTGGGTGATAACCTCTCTAAGCTTAATCGACTATAATATTAATTTCGATCGTGATTACTACTCATGGATTACGAGATTAATGATTCTACATTTTACAATCATTAACCTCTCTTGCAAACAATGTACGATACCTCTAGAATAGATCAATATATTTGCCCAGTGAGTAAAATTCACCAAGGTATTAAACTCATAATCCGGCTGTTTGGACAAAAAATAAAGTAAAAGATATGAAAAAGTTTCCTATTTCTCTATCTAAAATTAATGCTAAAACCTCTCAAGTAATAGGATTCAGTTTGATCAGTCTCTCACTTTGTTTTATCCTATTATTGTTAATGGGTTGGCTATGTCAAGAAGTCTGGGAAAAAGAATCTTTTAGCTTTGATTTAGCAATTTTATTAAGTATTCATCAATGGGCAACTCCTCAATTAGATAATCTAATGCTCGCATTGACCCGATTAGGAGACCCAAAGTGGGTGATAACAATCGTAAGTGGAATGTTAGTTTGGCTGGGATCAAAGCGACGATATTCTGAAATGGTGTTGTTTACGATCGCACTAGCGGGAGCATTGATTCTGAATACAGGAATGAAACTATTCTTTGCGAAACCACGTCCAGAACTTTGGCCACGATTAATTCCAGAGACATCCTTCAGTTTTCCCAGTGGCCATGCCTTAGGTTCGATGGTGCTCTATGGAGTTTTGGCCTATCTCCTTTCCCGACTATTTCCTAAAAGGTCGAGTATCTTTTATGGTGTGGCGGCTGTAGTGATTGGAGCGATCGGTTTAAGTCGGTTG
>JAYUEU010000390.1:0-13610 GCA_043739065.1 Synechococcales cyanobacterium
GTCGCCCCACCTTCCTGTGGTGGATATCAAATTGATCGAAAATGAAAACCTTTGGGCTGAGTATCAAGGAAACGCTATGGAAGCTTACCTGACTGTTAGTACGCATTTTAGTGCTGCACATCGACTTGCACACTATGATTTGACGTTTGAGGAGAATTCAGCCATTTATGGCAAATGTGCCCGAATTAATGGTCATGGACATAATTATCATGTTGATGTGACGGTGATGGGTGAAATTCATCCGCGTACGGGAATGGTGGTTGATTTGGTTGCGTTGCAAAATACGATTGATTCATTGATCATTGAACCGATGGATCATTCATTCTTGAATAAAGATGTGCCCTATTTTGAACGGGTTGTTCCTACGGCTGAAAACATTGCGGCTTATATGGTGAAAACATTGCGCGGCCCGATCGCAGAGTTGGGTGCGAAGTTACATAAAATTAAGCTCTATGAAAGCCCAAACAATGCTTGTGAGGTCTATGCGAGTTTCTTACAGGATTCTACTGAGTCAATTCGTGAACCTGAGTTAGCTGTAGTTTAATCTAGACTTTGTAATCCATAAAAACGATCGGTTGGAGTAGTGTTTCATTCCAACCGATCATTCTATTTTCTATTTGACTCATGCAGCTACGAAACGAAAAGACTATGATCGTTGCGCCATTATTTTTATCAACCGCTTGGTAATTTGATACCTTTGATGAATGCTCCTTTGATTTCTTTGCTATAAGGGGACGTGGTTTTCATACATGCGTTCATCAGAGAAGCTTCTTGAGTAGATAGTTTCCTACTTGGGAGATCTGAATTTAATTCAAATCTCATCGGTCCTGAGCCGATTAACCGTCCATTGGTTGCCACCGAAATCACCTGCCCATCACCATCACGATGGATCTGATCACCTCTCGTAAATAAGCTACTGACATTAATCTCTAGGAAACCTTCATAAGGTGAGGGTGGACCATCAACCGTACTTAAACAAATACGATTGCCCTTTTGCTGAACGGTTCGGGATGATCTGGACAGCATACTACCTTGCCCATAATAATTCCCCGGTTTAGGTAAAATAGCATTGGCTTGTGCAGTGGAGCTTAAGCATAAAATTGAAATGATCGTAGTAGAGAGAATGCAGAATTTAGGTAATGGCATTGTTGAAATAGCTTAAAGAATTTGATTTCTTGTATGAAGGTATAATTCACTCTTTGATAGATGCATAGAAGTAGGAAACGAAGAATTACGATCGCTGTACCATCATTTCAGTAAGGCGCGATCGGCTTTGTTTGCTAATGCCGACTAAACGCACATAATCACGATCGTGTTCTTTCAAACAAGTCTCTAACGCCGCGATCGCATCACTGGCATTGCCTTCAAAGCTCCCATAACAAGTCCAAGATCCAGTTTGAAATCTTCGTTTATCAACATATTCAATTCCTACGCGATCGCCTTGGCTTAAAATTCGATTGATTTCGCTGACGATATCGGGAGTTAGACGAGTATTTGAGCTTTGACCGATCGGGCTAGAAGATTGAGGCGTTGGAGTATAGCTTGTTGGTTCAGGGGAACGAACTTTAATGCCTTGATTGTATTCTTCAACCAAACGAAGTTCTTGAACTCGTCTCTGTTCACGAACAATAGCGTTACCGACTTCAATTAAATGATTCAATCCAAAATCAGGACTTATGAATTCTGGTGGTCTTTCAGTTGAATTGATGATTCTCGTTGATAAGCCTTCTAAACCGACTGTACGAATGAATTGGGAAACCTGTTCGTCATAAAGACGCGATCGTAATGCACCATAGAAATCGATCGATTGCGTGGGGAAAATATCAATTAGCTTTGCAACATCACCTTCACTGACGCGATCGCCTGAAAATATCCCAACTACAATGCCAATCCGATCGTCCCGCGTCGGTTCCCAATAGTATTTTTCCATTCGGCCATCTCGAACCAATGGCGCATACAATGTCGAAAAATCATTTCCGGTGACAATGATGGGAATGCGTTGAGTCGGAGATGCGTCATAGCTGCCCGGAAGCTGCACATTGGTTGGTGTGTCGGCAATGTTCATCAAGGTGCCGTTGACCAATTGCGTATTCACGGTGTATTGGGTCATTTGATCGACTCGTCCAATGCCCGCATCAATATCCTGAATGACCAAGACTGCCATCTTCCCGCGTACCTTCACCATTTCGCCCGCTTCCCGATAGCGCATTCGGATTAAGCGTGCTGGATCCCCTGCATCAGGACTTTCGAGTTCTCCCGCTGACATTTGTACAACCGAAAGGCCCATTTTCTCAAACACCAGATCGCACTGAAAGGTTTTGCCTTCTCCTTTACGACCATGTATACCAAGGATTAGAGGGACTTTGACGTTGGGTAGGTTGAGGTAGTTTTTGGTGATGTGGATAGCGAGCTTTTCGAGAAACGCGGGTGCGATATAGAACGCCATGACACAAGACCGATCGAAGTACGGGCTAATTATATCAGGTCAGAGAGACTGCGCTAATATGCTGACAAATGGTGGGATCGCTTGAAGCAGTGGGCGGAATGGTCGAGACTCGATCGCGAAATACTTCTAATTCTTGTTTGAAAGCAATCGCACTTTGAATTTGTTGTTCTAAATGTTCAATTTGTTCATTGAGCAATTTATCAACCAAACTACAAGGTGATTGTCCTGTGCTGCGAAGGTTCAGAATATTTTGAATATCTGCCAAACTGAAATTCAACGCCTGTGCTTTTTTAATAAATTGAACTTGTTGTAGTGTTTCAGGGCTGTAGTAACGGTAGTTGTTGGCCGCACGATCGATCGGGATAATCAAGCCCAAACTTTCGTAATAACGTAAGGTGCCGACGGAGACTTGCGATCGTTTGGCGAGTTCTCCAATTTTGAGTGGTTGAACGGTTGTTGTATTCATGGTTAGGGTTCCGATCGTACTTTCTCCATTATAAACCCTATAGCCGACTAGAGAGTCAAGGGGACGATCGTCTTTCCCGCATTCCCTGCATCAATCCTGATAGCTGTACAAGTGTTGAAGTCAGGGTAATAACTGCGATCGCATCTCTCCCCCAAATACTGAATTTGGATCGACTTATTAAATACGCTCAATTAGAGAGGTGATCTGCCAAAAATCCACCCACATCTCGAATCATTGTTGAAACATCTTGCGCTGTAAATTCATCAGGCTTACCATGTGCAGCGGAGTTACGTATATTAGCCAGAGTAGTAATACGTTTCTGAACGAGCTTGTTATAAACGCTAGCCTTTGTTAAATCAGCATTCATTTTATCTAGCTTGCCATATGAAATTGACGATCGATCGCACAACTCGCGAAGAGCAGTTTCAAGAACTACCCCAGCAATAACGGCAGCCGCTACAACATAGCCACTATTTACAAGTTCTTCAGCTTGTTCAAGTTCAGAATCAAATACTTCAGCCTGAACAAGACTACGAATTGAAGTAAGATACCCACCTTCAAAGTCTTCCTTTGCGGCCATAAAAACAGCATTCATAAACTGTAAGCGATTATAATTTGTACTGTATGGCTGAGATTCAGTTTTCTCGAATTGACAAAAATGCTGAGAATCTTCACCACAGACTTTAACCAATAAATTCCTTACTTTAACTTTCCAATTCAAAAGAAGGGTCTCATCAACACAAGTTTGATTTTCGTTATAATAATTGGAGTAGTAGATTTCTTTGGTGTTTTCTAACACTACTAACTGTTCTGCTAGTTCTTGAAAGCGCCTATGATAAACTTTATTCACCTTTGAAAACCCTTTTACTATATTGTCTTTCAACTAAGATCTGAGTAGTTCAATACCACACGACACAAGAAACGTATGCCTACCCTTTAAGTTAGACCCATAGCATTGACTCCCATTGTATATTAATCGCTCCTAAAATTTTCCTATCGCTTGTGATGATTCGATTGGTACGCGATCGTTCAGAATGGCATTCATGGCATCGATCGAAACTAAAAATTTGATTCCGTTTCGATCAATTGAATGACTCTTCCTTCTGATATTAGATAGTATTCTTATGTTCTTGTAACCATTTGACGAATGGATCGCGTCCTAGATGTCCTGACGTAATTGCTAGAACAATCCGCTCTTGCTCATCTATGGATGCCCTGATTTCCATACCGTTGAGAATTAAAAAAAGTTTCTAATGGCCAGTATTGTTCTAAAAGGAATAATTACTCGTCCTTCCGCTTTACTCCATTATCCCCAACGCGATCGGACCAACTCCACCGCCCAGCCGATCGCCTCCGCCATACTCGTCCCATCCGCAATCCCTCGCCCTGCAATATCAAAAGCTGTCCCATGATCCGGCGACGTGCGAACAAAAGGCAACCCGATCGTCGTATTCACCGCCCGATCGAAGGCCATCAACTTCACCGGAATCAAACCCTGATCGTGATATAACGCTAAAAAAGCATCGGCTACACCCTCGGTTTTCCCATGGAACCACGCCTGACCGGGCTTCACCCACATCGTATCCGGCGGCAATAACCCAATCAGCGTCACGTCTGGAAACCGCCATCGCATGTCCTCTAGCCAACCATTGATCCAGTTCATCTCCTCCATTCCCAACTGCCCCAATTCGCCGCTGTGAGGATTTAATCCCGCGATCGCGATTGTGGGAGTCTTCAGTTGAAAGTCATTCTGTAAATGCTCAATTAATAGTTCTAATTTCTGAGTCATCAGCACCGGAGTTAACGCCGTCGGGACTTGATTGAGCGGAATATGCGTCGTCGCCAACAAAGTCCGAAGAATCCAACCCGACTGCGGTGATCGGCCCACAAATGCCATCCCAAACCGATCGCATCCCGACATTTTGGCTAGAACCTCCGTTTGTCCGGGATATAAATGCCCCGACATCTTCCAAGCCGACTTTGCTATTGGAGCCGTCACAATGCCATCAAACTCGCCCTTATTTGTAGCCTCGATCGCCGCCGCCAATGCCCGAAATCCCCCATCGCCACTCGCCGCATTGCCCACCCCGATTTCTAAGCCCATCCCCTCGATCGGCACCTCTAACAATGGATATGCCTCTGGATCCGCAATATCACGACCCGATCGACAAAGCTGCTGATAAGTATCCTGAAAAATCGTCCGATCGCCGCAAAGTGTGATCTCTGTCGCCCCAGCCATTCCCTCAGTCGTCACCTGACCTAGCGCTTTCAAAATCACCTCAGGCCCAATACTGGATGGATCTCCCATGGTAATGACAAGTTTTGGGATTCTAGGGGTGATTGCCATTTTTTCGATCTCCTGCGTTTCCATAACAGGTTTAACCTAACTAGTTTAGAATTACTCTTAAGAATCAATTCATTCTCTAGAGGAAACCAGTCATGGGAGAAATCCTAAACATCGCCATTCTACCAATCGTCCTTATTCCAATAGGTCTAGTGCTGGGCTATGCACTGCTTAAGCTTCAAGGCGGAAGCCCAGAGTAGAGCATTGACTGAAATTGCTCCTAGTCACATGAAGAAGACCCTGTTTTATGACAAAGCGGGGTCGATTTTATGGATAAGATTTATGGCTGAGAATAAGAATGAGCCGATCGATCTGATGGAAAAGTTTACATTTCTCAGATTCATGCGCTAATCCCTGATAGAATTGACGAGAAATTTAACATTTTGTCATAACCCTACATGAGCATTTTAGTAGTAGGTGCTACCGGCACACTGGGAAGACAGGTGACGCGCCGCGCTTTGGATGAAGGCTACGAAGTTCGTTGTCTCGTCCGTAATTACAAGCGAGCTGCATTTCTAAAGGAATGGGGTGCGGAACTAGTCTATGGAAATCTGTTAGAGCCGGACACCTTGACGGAAGCACTTGAAGGGGTGACAGCGGTTATTGATGCGGCGACGGCGCGGGCATCTGATTCGTTAAGTATTCGCAAAGTGGACTGGGACGGAAAAGTTAATCTGATCCAAGCTATCCAAAAGTCGGAATGCGATCGTTACATCTTCTATTCAATTCTCGATTGCGAAAAGCATCCATCTGTCCCGTTGATGGACATCAAGAGTCACACCGAAAAATTCATTAAAGAATCTGGGCTGAATTACACTATTTTGCGTCCATGTGGCTTTATGCAAGGCTTGATTGGGCAATATGCTATTCCAATTTTGGAATCCCAACCCGTATGGGTTATCGGTAAAACTGCCCCCATGGCCTTTATGGACACGATCGATGTCGCAAAATTTGGCGTTCAAGCCTTGAAAGTTGAAGAGACAGTCAAGAAAACGTTCCCTGTGGTCGGAAATCGTGCCTGGGATGGCTATGAGATTATTAATCTATGTGAGCGTTTGTCGGGTCGGGATGCGAAAGTAAGCCAAGTCCCCATTGAGATTATTCGCATTACCCGTCGATTGACTCGCTTTTTTGAGTGGAGTTGGAATGTGGCCGATCGTTTGTCTTTTGCAGAAGTGATTGCTACGGGAAATCCGTTGACCGCCAATATGGACGAGACCTATAAGACCTTTGGACTGGAAGAGTCTGAAATGTCGAGCTTGGATGAGTATATGCAGGATTACTTCAGCCGCATCATGAAAAAGCTCAAGGAAATTGAATATGCCATGGAGAAAGCAAACAAAAAGAAAGTCAAGAAAAAAATGTCTTGGTTCTAACTTTCTTTTAGCTAGTTCTAATACGAATTCTGCTGTTGATTGTTGGTGACGATCGGCTGGTTTTCGTATTGAAAATTCTAGTGTTACCGATTATTACTGTAATATTACTGTAATTTTTTGATTTTCGGGAAGGACGATCGGCTTCTTTAGGATAAGGGTAGGGTTTTAGGGATAAATGGAAGAATGTTAGTTCTGAGACTAGCCGTCTCGCAGAATTTTGGGTACTTTGATATAAAGTTGCATCTACTATAAAGATGACGGTTTTAACTTTACTCTGTTAACCAGTCCCATATTTTTCTCAGACCATGAAACATCGCCTGATCATTCTTTGCACAGGTAACTCTTGCCGTAGCCAGATGGCTGAGGGTTTTTTGAGAGAATTAGCTGATGACTTGTTTGATGCTCACAGTGCAGGACTGAATCCTGCTGCTGAGGTTCATCCACTGGCAGTCAAAGTCATGTCAGAAATTGGGATTGATATTTCTGACAATACTTGTAAGCACCTCAATGCGTTCTTTGATGAACCGATCGATACGGTGATCACGGTCTGTAGTCATGCGGATCAGAGTTGTCCGATTTTGCCTGCTTCAACCAACCGCCATCACTTTGGTTTTCCAGATCCTGCTTCGGCAGAAGGAACAGAAAAAGAAAAACTGGTAATATTTCGCCAAATTCGCGATGATATCGGTCGTATCTTGCTAGCCTACGTAGCTGGTAGACGAGACGCTTTGTAACTTATGCTACAACCCCTTACTCCCAATTCCTGCAATCATTTTCCTCTGGTCATAGCACAGGCGCTTGCCGATCGGGAAGATCTACACATTGCACTGATCGATCGATCTGGACGACTGCTCTGGGCGAATCAAGTATTTTGCTTGGATAATAATCAGTCCTGTGAGATGTTAATTGGGCAGAAATTTTTCCAAGTTCTCTCTCAGAATGCTCAGCACCTACCCCAACAGACCTACATTCGAGAGCAACTGATTAAAGGGGAAAGCTTTAAGTTTGAGTTTGCCTATCAACAGGACGGAACTCTAACTCAATCATGGCTATTGATGGATGGACAACCCATTCACAATTCAGAGGGGATTGTCGCCCAGTACTCTTTGATAGCAACGGATATTACTCTTCGTAAACAGTCAGAACTGGAGTTGCATGAAGCAAAACGATTGCTGGAGCAGACCAATCAAGTCCTAGACGTACGTGTGCAAGAGCGAACCGCTGAGCTGTTTCAGGAAAAAGAGCGAGCAGAACAAGCATTTCAGGAACTCCAGCAGATACAACTGCAACTGATTCAATCCGAAAAGATGTCAGCTTTGGGCAATCTGGTGGCAGGGGTTGCCCATGAAATTAATAATCCTCTAGGTTTTCTGGCTGGCAATCTGCACTATGCAGGAAATTACACAAAAGACTTGTTTAGCGTTATCGACTTGTATAAGGAAAAATATCCTACAACTGACCCAGATATTTGTGCTGAGATGGAGGCAATTGATCTGGAGTATTTGCGGGAAGACTTACCGAAGTTGATTAGTTCCATGCAGGAAGGTGTGAATCGGCTCAAGCACATTAGCACCAGTTTACGAATCTTCTCGCGAACCGACAGCGATCGTCCAGTTTCCTTCAATATCCACCAAGGTCTTGATAGTACACTCTTAATCCTTAAACACCGTCTACAGGCAAATGAGATACGGCCCGAAATTGAAGTCGTGAAAGCGTATTCCGACCTGCCAACGATTAAGTGTTATGCGGGGCAACTGAATCAAGTTTTCCTAAATTTACTAGCAAATGCGATCGATGCCTTAGAAGAGTCACCGCAGGAGCATAGCTTTGAAATCCTTGAGGCCAATCCTCATCAAATCAAAATTTGTACAAAACTATCTGAAAACGGGCAACAGGTTTTGATTTCTATTGCCGATAATGGACCTGGGATAACAGCAGATGTGCAGGCACGTATTTTTGATCAATCCTTCACGACCAAAGAAGTCGGTAAAGGAACAGGACTAGGGTTAGCGATCGCCCGTCAGATTATTGTTGAGAAACATCGTGGCAGCTTGTATTGTGATTCTCAAGTGGGTAGGGGTGCAGAATTTGTGATTGAGCTTAATCTGAGCGGAATCGAGTCTGAGTGTTAGTGTTAAAGGCTACGACCTAACGGGATCATCGTTGGGTTTATTTTTTATCGATATTTAGCGTCGTTTAAGGCGTTTAGGGAGACAAACGATCGTGCCAAAAGCAGGCATTATCTACAATGACCAAAAGCCCAGAGCTTGCAGTGCAGCTAGTCTGCTTCAGGAGGTGTTTGCACAGTCCGGGTGGGATATCGTTTTGGCTACAGGCGTTGGCGGCATTTTAGGCTATTCATCGGAGTCGAAACCGGTCACCCACACTCCTATTCATAGCCTAGTGCCACCGGGATTTGATTCCGATATGGAATTCGCCATTGTTTTGGGCGGCGATGGGACTGTTCTGTCGGCGGCGCGTCAGGTTGCTCCCTGTGGAATTCCCTTGCTGACGGTCAATACGGGACATCTTGGTTTTTTGACTGAGGTCATGACGGACGATTTAAAAACAGCTATCCAACCTGTTTTGGCTGGAGATTATCAAATCGAAGAACGCACGATGCTGACGGTGCAAGTCATCCGATCGGGTGCTTTGCTATGGGAAGCATTGTGTCTAAACGAGATGGTAATTCACCGTGAACCGCTGACGAGCATGTGTCATTTTGAAGTGAAGGTAGGTAGTTATAGCCGAGTGGATATTGCTGCCGATGGCTTGATTGTTGCGACTCCGACCGGATCGACCGCTTATTCTTTGTCGGCAGGCGGCCCCGTGATTACGCCGGGAATTCCAGTCATGTGTTTGGTGCCGATTTGTCCCCATTCCTTAGCCTCGCGGGCCTTAGTTTTTAGCAATACTGAACCCATTACTATTTATCCGGCCATGCAAAATCGTCTCGTGATGGTGGCAGATGGTAATGCAGGTTGCTTTATCCTGCCTGATGATTGTGTCACGATACAGAAATCGGCCTATCTCGCTCGATTTATTAGGCTTCGGACCCCAGAATTTTTCCATCTGCTCCGAGAGAAGCTAGGATGGGGGCGCGCTCATGTTGCGAAGCCAACGCCTTGAGGGAAAAATCTTAACTAGCTCTTAATTATTAGGATTCAAAGTGCGATCGTAAATGACGGTTAAATCTGGAGAACGCCATGCAAATGCTAAACGAAAATTCCAGCCCCGCGTCCCTATCAATGTCGCCCTACGTTCTGGTGGTGGAACCGGATGAGCAACTCGCCACACAACTGAGACAGGATTTACAGGATGCTGGCTACCCTTGCATTGTTACGCAGGATGTCATGGCGGCATTGGCCCAAATTGAAGCGCGTAGCCCGTCGCTGGTTGTTGTCGATCGGGCCTTGAGTGGAGATTCAGGGCTTTTGTTTTGTGCGAAACTGCGGCGGAATGGGATGCAGATTCCTATTTTGCTACTAGTGATGAAAGATAGTGTGGACGATCGGGTGATGTGTTTGGAAGCGGGGGCCGATGACTATTATTTAAAACCCTATCAAGGCGACAGTTTCATTCGGTTAGTGCAGCATTATTTACGCATTGAAGTTCTGCCCCAGAAAGTTCTGCGCTATTCAAATCTCAAGCTTGATCTTGGCCTTCGTCAAGCGTCTCGCAATGGTCGCACCATCGATTTGACCACTAAAGAATTCGATTTGCTGAAATATTTGATGGAAAATGCCCGAGAAGTTCTTAAACGTGAACAAATTCTAGAAAACGTTTGGGGCTACGATTTTGGTGGCGAATCGAATGTGATTGAGGTATACATTCGTTATCTGCGCTTGAAGATCGAAGAAGAAGGCGAGAAACGACTGATTCAAACGGTGCGTGGGGTTGGCTACGTATTGCGAGAGATGTAGTTGATCACGGTGCTGACGAGAGCTTTAATTGCCGATCGCTGGAACATTTCTGGCGGTTTTAGGTTCTGCAGTTAGTATCTAGGCACTCTTAATTATCGCAATATTACAACGTATGTCTGCTAGACGTTTTAACCAAGATTTATCCGATCGCCTTCCAATTAATCGATTTCTATTCCTGAGCCGATCGAGCCGAGCAATAGGCGGCTGTATCATGGCGTTCACAGTGCAACTTCTGTTGGTCGGTTGTGCTACGACTCAATCTCCAGCCACCAGTCCGACGGCTATTGTCTCCAGCACTGATGCAAGTATTCTATCCACTGGAACAATTTTGCCAATCACCGCCAAAATGACGATCGTCGGGAAGTCTCTTAATCTAGAAGTCGCTCGATCGGCCCAAGAGCAAGCCACGGGATTGATGTATCGCCCTGTTTTGCCAGACGATCGAGGAATGCTGTTTCCCATGACTCCGGCGCGTCCGGTGACATTTTGGATGAAAAATGTGCCTGTTGCTCTCGATATGGTGTTTTTATATCAAGGAAAAGTGAAGGCAATAGCGCCCTCAGTTCCGCCTTGCACTACCTCAGATTGCGCAGTCTACGGTCCACAGGGTGATGTTGATAATGTGCTTGAGTTGCGATCGGGGCGGGCGCTAGAGCTTGGAATTAAGGTGGGTGATCCGGCGACGATCGTTCCTAGTAATACTGCTGTATCAAAATAGAACATTTGTGCTAGTATTCCCCCAGTTCTACAGAAGCTTTACAGAAGTTCCATAGCGCAATTTCACGACTTTCACCTGATCGGGGGAAGTTAGTAATTTTTTTTCATACTCGATCGTGATGTTTGAAATTATTTTGTCAATAATAGTTTTCAAGCGTCGTGCCCAACCCGTTGCGGTTCTGCCTAGATTTTTCTCTTTATTCTTCAAGTGGTTACGGGTGTAGTTTTATGTTTTCTATCTATCCAGACTTAATTCAGTTTTTACAGAATGACTTGGCGATGTCTTCGTCCTCCATTGACTTTGCGCTCAAACGTCGTGGTGATTTTGAACCATTGCCTATGATCTTGTGGCAGTACGGGTTGGTGTCGTTGGAGCAGCTCGATCGGATCTACGATTGGCTCGATTCGGTTCGCTAGGTTTTCTCTTAATCTTGCTTTAGGTTCTGATACTCAGTTCTAAACTTAATTGGTATAGCGCTACTTTTTATTAAATCTACCGTTTACACTGAATAAACCTTATCGAACACCGATCGGGGACTTATAGCCGTATGGGTGGGGAAGTGAAGTCTATGAGTGAGCTGGATCGCTGTTATCAACTGTTCGGATTGAAGGTAGGCGCGTCGCTGGAAGACCTGAATCGTGCCTATAAAGATCTGGCGATTGTTTGGCATCCCGATCGGCTTCCTAAGGAGAATGATCGGCTTCTTCAAATTGCGGAAGAAAAAATTAAAGAAATCAACCATGCTCGTGACTACTTAAGAGAACAAATTAACGCTAGGAAAACCCAGCCTTCAAGTTCGTCAAGCGCGCAGGGTCAGGCGAGTTCTTATCAAGATAGTTATTATGCGGCCAAGCAACGAGCCGACACCCGATCCTCGTCAAAGCAGGCATCCGCCTATTATCAGTCGTCCTACTATGGTGCCTATCATGGCGCTTCAAGTGGTGCCTCAAGTCACCGATCACAATCTGCTGGTCAAACTAATCAGACCAGTAGTCACGGCCAAACTAATGCCCAAGATAAGTCTCAAAGTACTCAGAACGCGCAAGCCAAAAATCAGTCCAGCTCCCAGTCCAATTCATCCCAGTCCAATCCGGCAACAGATGCTCAGCGTCAGTCGTCAACCAATTCGACAAATTCATCGTCAAATCAAGATTATTACGCACAGTCCCGCTATCGCCCGGAATATCACCGATCGCCCAACACCACCGAATCCCCAGCCCCTAAATCAACACCGCCGCCCCAGCCCACACCTCAAGCAACACAGCAGTCCTCACCGCCGCCTCAAAGTGCTCAGTCAGTTCAGTCAAAGTCGTCTAGTCAGTCTAGTTATTCTGCAGCCAGCCAGCCCTCATCCAGCCAGTCCACATCTGGTCAATCGTCATCTGGTCAATCGTCAGGCTCTAGTCCATGGCCTCGTCCAGGGCCAGAAGTTTATACAACTCCTCCTAAACAAGCTCCTAAACCGCCTCCACCCCCGATTCCTGATCCGCCTCCTATTAGCCGATCGGGTCTTGATTTGAGTGGCCGTGATCTGAAGGAAAAGGATTTGTCGAACCGAGACTTAACCTGCGCGAATCTACGGGGTAGTGATTTGAGTGATGCCTTTATGCATCGAGTTACCTTAGAAGGCGCGAATCTGAGTAAAGCTAATCTATTTCGGGCCAATCTGCTGGAAGCAAATTTACGCTATGCCAACTTAAAGGAAGCTAATTTGATTGGGGCGGACTTGAGTGGGGCGGATCTACGTGGGGCAAATTTGGAAGGCGCGAAGGTAGGGTTTAACGATCGGGTGATGGTGAAGATGGTTGGGGCAAAGCTTCAAGGGGCCACAATGCCTAATGGTAAGGTTTATCAGGGTTAATTTGAGCGATTTGCTTAAAAGAGGTTTCCTGTAGGGTAGAATCTAGAACTGTGTGAATTTGGATATCGTCATGCCAAAGTTAAAAACTCGTAAATCTGCCGCCAAGCGCTTTAAAGTGACTGGAACGGGCAAGATTCTCCGTCGGAGTACGTTCCGCGCCCACCTTTTGGAACACAAAAGCCCTAGCCGTAAGCGCCGTCTTGCTGGTTATAACGTTGTGTTTGAAGGTGATGCTGCTAACGTTCGTACGATGTTGCCTTACTTATAAGGTGATCCAATCGATTTGGGCTAGGGCTTTTCTACTGCCTGGTTCCCGATCGTAGCAAGTTTGATAGTTAGAATTTCGGTTCTATATCTTTGAACATTGCTCAGTGACTAATGACCTATCCCCAAATGTAGAGGAAACTCATGGCTCGTGTTAAGCGCGGTAATGTAGCCCGCAAACGTCGTAATAAAATTTTGAAGCTGGCGAAAGG
>JAYUEU010000391.1:0-9629 GCA_043739065.1 Synechococcales cyanobacterium
CCAATTTTGCGTCCCAACTAGCGAGCAAAGGCGCTTGGCTTGATCTGAGCGATCGGATTCCGAAACCCGTCCAGATGCAATATTTACCGAAGATTTGGGATGCAAGTACGATCGAGGGTAAAGCCTTTGGGATTCCATGGTATTTGACAACGCGGATTGCTATTTATAATCAAGCCCTTTTACAACAATCTGGAATCGCCAAAACGCCCACAACCTTTAAAGATTTGATGCAGATGGCTCCTGTTATTAAAGCTAAAACTGGAAAATATGCGTTTTTCACGACCCTCGCGCCCATGGATTCTGGTGAAGTTTTGGAGAGTATGGTTCAGCGCGGTGTTCAGCTTATAGACAACCGGGGTAGAGCCGCGTTTAATACTCTATTAGGCCGATCGGTATTTCAAGACTGGGTTGATTTGTACCAAAAGAATTTGATCCCCAAAGAGGTTTTGACAGAAGGCTATCGCTATGGCCTGGATCTTTACCAACGGGGCGAAACCGCGATTGTCGCGACTAGTCCTGAATTTCTAAAGACCCTCACCAAAAATGCTCCTACGATCGCCTCTCAATCCTTCGTCACCTCCCAAATAACGGGTGAGACCGGAAAACGGAACGTTGCGGTGATGAATCTGGTTATTCCAAAAGACACGCCGCGACCTGATGCAGCGGTTAACTTTGCATTGTTTGTCGCAAATCCCACCAATCAACTGGCCTTCGCAAAAGCTTCAAATGTGCTACCTTCGACCCAATCCGGTCTCCAAGATCCTTATTTCACGAAGATCCCTCCATCAGCCACCGAACTCGATCGTGCCCGTCTAATCAGTGCCACCCAATTAAAAAGTGCTGAAGTTTTGATCCCAGCGATGAAAGATGGTAAGCGCTTACAAAAAGTAATCTATGAAAATCTACAGTCCTCAATGTTGGGCCAAAAGCCGATCGATCGTGCCTTACAAGATGCTGAACGAGCCTGGAACGAAGGGGGATAAAGCATAATTGTTACAAGCAAAATTATAAGTTCAGATCTCTGCGATAAAACGCCATGAAATTTAAATCTCAAAGCCGATCGTCCCAAATGCCTGAGGTCAATTTGATCCCGATGATGGATGTCATTTTGACCATTTTGACATTTTTCATTATTGTCTCCATGACCTTGACCAACAGCACGGGATCCGTAAAGGTGGAGCTTCCCGGTGGTAAGAGCGCAGCGGCAGCGAAGACCAAACAACCCGATCGTCAAATTATTAAACTCGATGCCCAGGAAAATTTTTATTTAGTGAACTCCGCTGGCGGCGCTGAAGTCCCTGTAACTATCGCCGAGCTTGAGCCTCAGGTAAAAAGATACTTACAGGAAAATCCAAAGGGCATGGTGTTGATCAATGCCGATCGGACTCTGTCCTATGACAAAGTTATTCAAGTCCTAACCCAGTTGAAAACAGTCGGAGGCGATCGAGTCTCACTCGGATTTAAACCAAGTTGATCGCCTCAACAACTCTTGAGGTAGGACTGAACAACGTAGCGACTTGAAAAATGGGCTACTTAACAAAAAGCGCCGTCAGCCACAACACCAGACAAACCACCCAAGTCACCACGACACTGAGCGCCTGCGCACCCCCGGGGATAACCGATCGAAACTCGTTTGGAATCAGACCCCATATCCCAACACCACTCATGTATCCAAGAATCAATCCAAGCAACCCAAACAGCACCGATCGGCCAAGATTGCGCTCCTTCCGATAAATTGCGTACAACGTACTCCCCGTCGCCATAGCACCGACGAATTGCACAGTCGCAGGCAACGGATTAAGAGCAACAATAGTGGACAACATAAGCCCCACAACTGTCGGCACGACCCACTCTAAAAGGCTAGGCTTAGCAAATGTGTCTGCTATCCAAGAACCACTCGGGAGCGGTGGCATCGAAAGCTTAGGAAGGGACGACGGAGTCTTTTCTGCAAACCGAATACCATCCGGAACTTTTATTTTCCCCTCCTGACGAAGTTTTAGTCGCCGCATCAGAACAGAATCGTAGGACGCTTCGACTTCAGAACATTTTTTCACGTCCCCTGCATACTCACGCAGGAGCCGATCGCGGGTGCTTTGAATTTCTTCAAAACTAGCTGACTCAGCAACGCCAAGCTTTTCGTAGGGAGTTTGATCGCTCATGGGGGACTGTATTTTGGTCTCATCTAACACATTAGCTCAGTTTTATTAGGCATCACAACCGCTTTGTGAGAAAACTTACCAATTGTTAGGTGGCTCGCTCCCTAGAACCTAAGGCATACTAGTTTTGATAGAAAATTCACAAGGTCATCGGTAACTCAGTAAATAAAATGAAAAATTCACGCGAAAAAATTCACGCAGAGTTCAGTCAGAGTAAACGCAATACAATTCGTAATATCTCAATAAGGGTTTATTTTGATTACCTTGATAGTCTAATATCAACACTTCTTACTTATTCTTTTGCTTATTGCTATTAGATTGTTATATTGAAAGGCTAACTTATCACACTTATCACAAATTTATTGTGTTAAGAAACCTATACATTTACCGTGCAAAGTCAATTAACTCAGCTGATTGAAACCAGTATTTGTGCATCGGAGATAACTTTTATCTTTAAAATGAATAGTCCAATTAAAATTCTAGGTATTTAGGAATAATTTGGTTATGGCTCAAGATAAAATTTTAGTGGTTGATGATGAAGGGGCAATCCGCAACTTAATCCATCGTTTTTTAGGCAAGCAAGATTATTTGGTTGAATCTGCTGAAGACGGCAAAAGTGCTTTGGCCATGTTTGAAAGCTTCAATCCAGATCTAGTAATTTTGGATGTAAATCTTCCCGATGTAACGGGCTATTCCCTTTGCCAAGAAATGCAGAGCCGTACTAACGTCTTTATCTTGATGTTGACCAGTCGTACCGATGAGTCAGATAAGGTGCGGGCGTTTAGTCAAGGGGCTGATGACTACATTACTAAACCCTTTAGCTTGGTTGAACTAGGAGCACGAATTGGGGCTATTTTAAAGCGTAAACGACCAGTCACAACGGCTGAGCAGCAATGTCTTAGTTTTAGTAATCTGGTTATTGATCCCGTGCGCCGCGAGGTGAAGCTGAATGAAGACTTGGTCCTGTTGACTGCGTTGGAGTTTGACCTTTTGCATTTCCTTGCTAGGAATCCGGGCCGAGTTTGGAGACGATCGGACTTGATTCAGCAAGTGTGGGACTACGAGTACGTAGGGGATCAACGGGTTGTGGATGTCCATATTGGTCAAATTCGTAAAAAGATCGAAATTGATACCAGCCAACCTGCCTTGATTCAAACCGTGCGCGGTGTTGGATATAAATTTGAAGCGCCTGAAACTCTAGCACAAGTGAAGGTTTAGGAAACGCGGTTGCCGATGCCCATGGGCAATATTAGCTGATACTCATAGTCGATAATGCTCATAGGCGGCAGTGGCGGCTCGGTGAAGTAAGGAATGTCGATAGACTAGTGCGCCAAAGTCTTCGCAATATCCACCGCCAATTACGCAGGCGATCGGATATCTTCCGGCCAAGCAAGCTGAAATTACCTGCATATCGCGCCGAAATAAGCCGCTGTCCGTGAGGGCTAATTTACCCAACCGATCGCCATGGTGAGGATCTACGCCCGCATCATAAAGTACTAAATCAGGTTTGAATTCACTCAGTAGATCAGGCAAGTACCGATCGAGAGTTTGTAAATAGTCATCATCTTCTAATCCTTCAGCCAGCGGAACATCGAGATCGCTTTTTTGTTTTGTGCTGGGAAAATTAACTCCGCAGTGCATGGAAAAGGTAAACACTGATGGATCGTCTTGAAAAATAAAAGCTGTGGCATCCCCTTGGTGAACATCCAGATCGACAATTAGAATTTTTTTAGCTAACCCTTGTTGTTGAATGATGCGCGGGGCGATCGCCAAATCATTAAAAATACAGAAGCCAGATCCGTAACCGGGAAATGCATGGTGTGTCCCTCCGGCAGTGTTGCAAGCGAGGCCCGTCTGGAGTGCAAGTTGAGCTGTGAGAACTGTTCCACCAACAGCAACGCAAGTTCGATGGACGAGATCTAAGCTCCAAGGTAACCCGATCCGTCGAAAGGCTTTATCATCCAGGGTTCCGGTGCAGTAGGCGTTCACATAGGCTGGATCGTGAACTGATTCAATCCAACTTTGTGGGGCACGATCGGGCTTGTGAAACTGATCTAGTCTTGCAACGCCATCTTTTAGCAGCCGATCGTATAGCATCCGAAATTTCACCATGGGAAAGCGATGCGTTGAAGGAAGGGGAACGGTGTAATTGGGATGGTAGATCAAAGGAAGGTGCATGACGACGATCGTATTTAGCTTTCAAAATATTTGGACTTAATACTTAATATTTAATTCGATAAAACCCTTCAATTGTTGCTATCTCTTAAAAGAAGTAGTGATTTCATTTCTGTTTGTATGCATTCCATCATTAGTGGGCAGTTCTGATTTTAAGATTGAGCGCATCAGGAGAACGAATTTTGAAATATATTTAACCTAGTGGAGCAAAAAATCCCATGGCACATTCATTCATGACTCACAGTTGGACATTGGCCTCTTTTTTTGCGAGTGCATTGGGGCTATTTTTGCTCTATAACCACACTAAAATTCGTAATGAAGATCTAGATGAGACCCAATGGATGCTGTTCGCCATGGCTTTTGCCTATTGGATTGTCCACTGTGTAGCCATAAGCGCTCAGCCTTGGGTTCCACAAGAATGGCATTGGGCTGCATTTAGCTTCAAATTCTGTTCTGTTCTGAGCGCTCTCCTAAGTTTCTCCTGCGCGTTGAGTTTACCGCTCAACAAAGTTTCAGAAGCTAATAAGGTTGAAGAAGAATTCTACTAAATCTTGATAATCTGATTCAAAACGGGTGCGAGACCGACTAAGTTTCTGCACCCGTTATTTATGAGCAAAGCTCTAGCAGTCATAGTTTCTAGACTTTGAGCAGTCTACTAATCATGTTTTCGAGTTCTCCTTTTTGAAGTGTGGTCAAAATAAAGACTTCTTGAGCAATCTTTCCAGCACGCGCAATAATTTTGAATCCGCCGCGAATTGGAACGGAAATTCTCAGTTTCATTTGGGGAACATGGGCCCGAACTGGGCAAATAACGCCAGGAGTGATGGTTTGGATGCCATCATATTGAGCAATTTTTTCAAGTAGGGGGATCAGTCCGGGGAGATGGGTCGAATGATTCATCACCAGACGGGCCGCTTTTTGCTCGGATTGTGGGGAGATACTCTGAGCCATGATTCTTACTCCTTAGAAATTAAAAAATTATTAAATCCGTCTATGCCCCTTCGAGAGGAGCCATGGTTAACCCTTCATGGGTGAGCTGCATATGGTAAAGCTCAGCTTGCTCTAATGGCCCTGTCCAAACGATCGCCTGTCCTTCCTTATGAATTTTGTCTGCGAGTTTCCATGCACTATCGCTAACCATGCCCGGAATGTAGCGAACAAGGGTATTCACAACATGCTCAAAGGTATTTTTATCATCATTAAGGACGATTACCTTAAAATTTGGATAGGGCTTGCGGACAGTCTGAGAGACGCGATCGGGAGTAGCGACCCCTGCTGTCATGGTGATGGGAGATCCATACACTTGGAAGGATTGAGAAAAGGACGCGATCGATGCATGATTCACCATAGTAAGTACTTGTGCAAACGAAGAGTGCAAACGAAGAGTTCGAACAAAAATGCAGTCTAAAACAGTGAGTGAAGACAGAAGATATAGATTTGGTATCATTAAATTTAGTCTGCTTATATATTTTGCCTTACAGGTGTCGTAAAAAATAAATAATGATTTAAGAATTTTGCGAGCATTTTATTGTGGAAAAGCTATTTTTATGAATTTTTCCATTGATACAAGTCAGCAGGTCCAACTCCAAAGCTGGGCGGAACGTCTCCGATCGGGGCAACGAGAAATTGCAGACTGGACGGAGGGACGGCTGGCAGTGTCGGCGGTACCGGGAGCGGGGAAGTCAACGGGAATGGCTGTGGCGGCGGCAATAACGATCGCACGTCAAGGTTTGCAAGCAAATCATCAGTTGGTGCTGGTGACGTTTACCCGATCGGCAGCAGCAAATTTGAAGTCGAAAATTCGCGATCGCTTGGAGTTGCTGAATTTGCCGATGGGCGGATTTCTGGTGACGACGTTGCATGGGTTGGCTTGGTCCATTGCCCGTAGTTACCCAGAGTTGTCAGGAATTACGGACGATACGATGTTGAATACGATGAGCCAAAATCATCGGCTTTTGCGTGGGGCGGTAGAGCAATGGATTGCTGAGAATTCACAGCTTTATGGGCGATTGATTGAGGGAATGCAGTTTGATGGTGAGGAGACGGAGCGGCTGAGACGGCAATCGGTATTGCGGACGGAGGTGCTTCCTGCGCTGGCGATGACGGTGGTTCAGGAGGCGAAAAAGTCTGGATTAATGCCGGATGATTTGGCTAGGGCGGGTCAGGATGGTAGTGATGACTATGGGGTGTTGACTATTTCGGCGGGGCTTTATGCGGAGTATCAGCGGCAATTACGATCGCGCAATTGGATTGATTATGATGAGATGATTTTGGGGGCGCTGCGGGTATTGCAGAACGAGGCGGCTTGTGAGGTGTGGCGATCGCAGGTATTTGCAGTGTTTGAGGATGAGGCGCAGGATTCAAGTCCACTTCAGACTACGTTGTTAGAAATCTTGGCGACAAAAGTTGATGTAGAAAAAGGTAATGTGCAAAATTTGATTCGGGTGGGCGATCCAAATCAGGCAATTAATTCAACCTTTACGCCCGCTGATCCGGTGTTTTTTCGATCGTTTTGTGAGCAATGTCAAGCGGAAGGGAAGTTGGCACAGATGACGCAGGCGGGACGTAGTAGTGCGGTTATTCTGGATGCGGCAAATTATCTGCTGAATTGGGCAAATGCGACGCAGGCTAGAGTGGGGAAAGAATTGCCATTCCGATCGCAAATGATTGAGCTTGTTCCCCAAGACGATCCGCAGCCGGATGCCAATCCTGAAGCTGTTGGGTTGGGTTTTGAGATTGTGCGCCCAAATGATACCTATGAAGCCGTAGCGAGGATTGGGAATAGAATCATGGCATTGATGGCCACAAATCCGGATCACAATGCGGCGGTGTTGGTGCGAACCAATGATCAAAGTCGATTTGTTGCGAGTGAATTGCGACGACTTTTCCCGAATACTCCTGATAGTCCTGGATTAGATTTATTTGAGGTTGGAGAAGAGGAACGCCGATCGCATATTCCGGGGGAAATGTTGGCGTTGTTGCAATTTTGCGATCGACCCCATTCACCAGATTTACTTAAGGCTGCATTAATCATTCTGCTGACTCATAAACGAATTCCAACCCAGGATTTGAATGCAATTGTTACGGCTCCTGAGCAGTTTTTATATCCCAGTGCAATAGATCCTGAATTGAGTCATGAGGCGCAACTGGCCAGCCGTGTTTGTCGTAGTCTTTTGAAGTCACGAATTGAATTGCCACTCTATCAATTGATCTCATTTTTCGCTTATACATTGGATTATGATCAAGCGGAACTCGCAACGACGGATAAGTTGTCTGAACGACTTTCCCAACAAACACAAGAGAATTCGTTGGGCGAGTTGATTACAATTTTGAGTGAGGTTGTGACGTCTGAACAATTTGAACCTGTGATGGCAGAATCAAATGAAAATCGATATATGCGATCGGGACAGGTGACAATCATTACGATGCATAAGGCAAAGGGTTTGGATTGGGACTATGTATTTATTCCGTTTTTACATGATTCGATGATTCCGGGAAAACTCTATGTTCCTCGTCCGGCGGAGTTTCTCGGACCATTCACATTACCAGAAGTTGCCCGTGCACAGATTCGGGCGATTGTTCATGGAAATCCTTTGCCAGATTTGTTTACGGCATGGGAACGGGCAGAAGAATTGAAGCAGGCGGAGGAATATCGTTTGTTGTATGTGGCGATGACGAGGGCAAAGCGTTTACTTTGGATGTCAGCGGCAAAGCGAGGTCCATTTGCTTGGAGTAAACCTGAACTCTTGAGCGATCGGACTCCATGTCCAGCGATTCCGGCGTTAGTTAAACAATTTCCAAGTCATGTTGTGGGGTGATTTAGCAGCTCAACTGGGTCGAAATTTTAGGACAAAATCTTAGTACAATCTAAGTACAATTGGTTTAGAGACTAAAGGTCGTAACACTATGACAGTCGCAACTGAAAAATGTCAATTGCCATGCCTTATTTACTATGGAATCTGATCAAAAGCTTTGTGACTTGGCAAATGATGACTCTCGATCTAGGTGCTCAATAGTGATGGCGAATGAGGGAGATTACTCTCCCATATTTTATTGAATTACTTAGAAACAGAAGTTACATTCTTACTGAGTAATTGTAATTCTGCGATCGAGGCTTTAGCATCTTTAGCCTTAATCTTTTTCTGAATGGTATCCATACCATCTTCGATTGCCTTATAAGTCGTCTTCGATTTAACTTTCACACCATCTTCAACGGGTTTCCAATTATCTTCAAACTTTTTAAATTCAGTTTTGGCCAAATCAAAATTCTTCGCTTCGATCGCAGCTTTAGTTTTAACAATCACATCCTGCATTCCCGGAAAACCAGAAAGCTTTGCTACTTGAGTAGTCTTAGTCGGTACGGCAGATGATTGCTCGACTGGCGTTACTTCAGGACTGCTACAGCTTACTAAGGTCAAAACTGAGATACTAACTAACAAAAATTGCAACGATTGCATTGTATATTTCCTGGAAAAACAACTCTATAGAGTATAAACTAAATGTGATTCAGCCCTCATAAGAATATATTGAGCGTCAATATGTACATCAATCGAGCCTTTCGTAAATATCACAGAACCCTTGCGCTTGTCTTCTGTTTGCCATTGTTACTAACCATTTTGACAGGCATGGCAACCACAATGGCCGAGGAATGGTCAGTCGATCTTGGTGTGAGTCGGAGTTTTATTTTAAAATTGCATACTGGTGAAATTTTCCATCTCCAAAGATTTTACCCTATCCTAAATGGTGTGGGACTATTGGGATTACTGGTCACAGGTATTAGTATGTCACGAGTATTTCGCAAGACATCCTAGTTGCAAAAACTTGTTCAATTGATTGGAATTTTTAGGTTTAGACAACAAATATTTTAAATAAATCGTACAATGGAACGATTGCATTGCATTGATTACGATCATATCTGCTTTAATATCAGAAAATATTAGTTCCTCAAAAACTAGTCCCTCAGAATTCAAAGTAGAAACTGAGGGATTATTCAAATTAGACCTTTAAATCAGAATCAAGTTATCACGCTAGAACCCAATCCACCAACGTCCGAACTCCGTAACCCGTTGCGCCCGTTGGATTATAATCCTTATCCTTATCCGTCCAAACTGGACCTGCAACGTCCATATGTGCCCACGTTGTATCTTTAACATACTGTTTCAAAAATACCGCCGCACTAATGGCTCCACCCGTTCTCGCACCAATATTTTTCATATCTGCAATAGGAGACTTCATACTTTCAAAATAGGACTCTTCAAAGGGCATTTTCCATAGCTTTTCACCACTGGATTCCGCCGC
>JAYUEU010000392.1:0-4446 GCA_043739065.1 Synechococcales cyanobacterium
GAACGAGAATGGTTTACTTTTGTGATGAACTGATCGCCCGAAGTAAAGCTCACGTTTGGACCATCCAACAGCAATGCACCCGGATCATAGGTTGCTTCCAGAGTTTGCTTCATCATCAGAAACGGCTGCATGATGCTTGATTTGCCGGAACTATTAGTCCCCGCCAAAATCGTTAATCCACCCAACTTGATTCTCGTTTCTTCTGCAAACGACTTAAATCCACTCACACCAATCTCTGTAAAGCCGATCGGACCAGCTTCCCCACGAGAATTAGATGAAATTGTGTCAGAAACTTGAGACATAGATTGCTTCTGGATAGATTTAATTCAAGGAACAAGCATTTGATACCTAACAGAATACCACAGGCACTTTTCCAAGAAATACAGTACTATTGGACTACTCTCTAAATTTCTCAATTCCCCATTCTAAATTCCTGACTCCCATGTTCAAAGTCTTACATCTTTCAGATATTCATATGGGAAGCGGCTATATTCATGGTCGTTTGAATCCTGAAACAGGTTTAAATACTCGTTTTGAAGACTTTGTGCAAACACTTTCATTTTGTATCGATCGGGCCATTAACGATCGAGTTGATTTAGTCTTATTTGGCGGCGATGCATTCCCAGATGCCGTTCCTGCACCTTATCTTCAGCAGGCATTCGCAAAGCAATTTTGTCGGCTGAGTGCAGCAAACATTCCCACCGTTCTACTCGTCGGCAATCACGATCAACATTCCCAAGGCGAAGGCGGCGCAAGTTTATCGATATACCGATCGCTGGGCGTGCCAAATGTCATCGTCGGAGACACACTCGCCACCTATCGGATTGAAACAAAATCTGGTCCATTACAGGTTACGACCTTACCCTGGCTTAACCGATCGACCCTCATGAGTAAGACCGAAACAGATGGAATGTCGATGGCACAAGTGAGTGAAGTATTACTCGATCGGCTGCGAGTTGCATTAGAAGGTGAAATTCGGCAGCTTGATCCGACCATGCCACACATTTTGTTGGGTCATTTAATGGCAGATGCTGCAACCTTTGGAGCCGAAAAGTTTCTGGCGGTTGGTAAAGGATTCACAGTGCCCTTGAATATTTTGACCCGAGATTGTTTTAATTATGTTGCCTTAGGTCACGTTCATAAACATCAAGTTCTGTGTGAAAATCCATTGACAATCTATCCCGGAAGCATTGAACGCGTTGACTTCAGTGAAGAGAAAGAACCGAAGGGTTTTGTGATAGTTGAAATCGTAGCAGAAGCAGAAAATCCGATCGTACAGCATTCATCCAAATCTTCTACAACTACTGACTGCGAGAGTCTCATCGCACAAAATTTATTTAAAACAACCTATGAATTTTGTCCTGTCCCCGCCCGATCGTTTTGTACCATAGAAATTAATCTGTGCAACTCCACCATGCCACAGGATGACTTATTAATGGCCATTCATCGATCGACCATTCAAGATGCAGTCGTACGATTGATTTATCATCTGCGACCGGAACAAGTAGAACTAATTCATGATACTAGCGTGCGATCGGCCTTGAGTGCAGCCCATAGCTATACAATTCAAGCCGATTTAGTCATGCAACTATCGAGATCTCGCTTGCCAGAATTAGGAGTAGGAGCGACCATTACGCCCATGGAAGCCCTACAAGCCTATTTAATAAATCGCGAAGATTTGCGAGATTTAGAATCATCTATTTTAGAAGCAGCACGGGTTTTAATGGGTGATGAACAAGGTGTAATGTTTGGGTCGAGTGGTGATCCAATGTTCAATCCAAGGTTTGGTACTGATGTTGAAGTTCAGGGAAATCGTTCAATAGAGACGATCGATTTCACAATAGATTCAGCAGATACGGCGAATGTTCAATTAAGATTGCTATGACGATAGAGATGACAACAGATCAGCCCAATTCAATTGAAATTAATACCATTCGCCCGCTGACCTTAGATATCATTCATCGGATGGCGGCAGGTGAAGTGATTGATTCAGCGGCAGCTGTCGTTCGGGAATTGGTGGAAAATGCGATCGATGCAAAAGCCAGCAGAATTGTCGTGTATCTATGGTTGGACCAATGGAAAATTCACGTTATGGATAATGGTTGTGGCATTGATATCGAAAATCTAACCACAATCGCACATCCCCACACCACTCATAAAATTTCAAATCAATCTGACTTATCAAACATCACAACCTTAGGATTTCGTGGAGAAGCGCTTCATAGTATCGCACAATTTTCGCAATTAGAAATCCTAAGTTGCACTCTAGATTCTGGCTGGTGCGCACAATACAACAATGAAGGTGAACTGATTAAACTCGAAGAAGCCGCGATCGCCCCCGGCACCATTATTCGAGTAACAGATTTATTTAAAAATTGGGAAACCCGACGTACCGGATCACGTTCAATCAAACAACAACTCAAACAAATTCAAACCTGTATTCAATCTATCGCCGTCGTTCATCCAGAACTAACCTTTCAAGTTTTTCAGGACGATCGCGAATGGCTGATGTTTGGCCAGACAAAACAGTGGATTCAACGATTACTGCAAATATTGCCAACGGGAAGCTTAAATGATTTCAGTACCATTCAAACCGATCGCATTGAAATAATCCTAGGATTACCCGATCGAATTTCGAGACGATCGCCCGATTGGATAAAAATTGCGGTAAACGGTCGAATCGTTCAACTTCCCACCGTCCTGCAAACCATCATGGCGGCACTCCGAAAAATGCTGCCCCGCGATCGTTATCCGATCGTCCTAATTCATTTACAAGTCCCACCCGCGCAAGTCGATTGGAACCGAGATCCCGCTAAATCGTCCTTATATTTACAAGAGCTAGACAACTGGCACACCCTAATCACCCACAGCATCCAGCAAGCACTGCAACTATCAGAGCAGTTATTATCCGGTACCCGAACCACAAATTTTCTGCGGGCCGCCGAACAACGTGCCGGGTATGGTTTAGCACGCGCGATCGATCCTGCAACAGATACCTCAATTGACGCATCGATCGAACCCAATTCTCCAATTCCCAATACTGCTATCCGCAATTCCCGATCATTACCGAGCAGCTTAAAAGCAATAGCTCAGGTCCGCAACACCTATATCTTGGCCGAACATATCAGTGGAATGTATCTAATCGAACAGCATATTGCTCACGAACGCGTCTTATACGAACAGATTTGCGATCGGTGGCAGGTGGTGCCAATTGAGCCATCTATTATCCTGAGTGACCTCTCGACCCATCAATTGGAACAGTTAGAAGGAATAGGTCTATTGGTAGACGAGTTTGGTGACAGATTATGGGCCGTACGAACCATTCCAGAACCCTTGCTTCACCGAGAAGATTGTGCAGCAGCCCTACTTGAACTGAGCCTGGGCGGGGATTTACAAACGGCTCAAGTCGCGATCGCCTGCCGCACCGCTATTCGTAATGGCACACCCTTATCAAGCTCAGAGCAACGTCGCCTCCTTGAACAATGGCAACAAACTCGCAATCCCCACACCTGTCCCCATGGCCGACCAATCTACTTAGTCCTACAAGAAACCGCATTAGCTCAATTTTTTCGTAGACCGTGGGTCATCGGAAAAAGCCATGGTCTTGAGTAGCCCTAAGGCTTTATTAGATTTAGATGAATAGAAATTAGTAAAATGAAAATAGCCACACTTAGACCTCTCCAGGATTTCACTGTCTTTCAAAACTCTTTGATCTATGTTTAGAAGATATTTTGTGTGTGACATTAAATAGTCGAGGAATGGTCGAGGCGTTGAAGATGCAATGCCTGCGCAAGGATAGGCGCCATTCTTCATATTTTTTAGGGAAATTTTATATAGGAAATAGGTCTTTAGGCTAAGAAGTTCCCGGGAGCTTGCAGATTTATTTTGGCTTTATGGAAATTTGTTAATCAGTAATAATACGGTAAAGCTTGGCAGGATAGGCTTTCATCTCATCAATTCCGAATGTTATCAATTGGACATGAAAAAGCACACCGCAATCCAGATTTGATTTATCAATCACTCGGATGCTAGTGACTATCTCTAACATTCAGATAGCTTCTTAAATCATGCGTAACCCTAGCCTCACTATTTTCTATCAATTCAACCCCTGGAACAGTACGATCGGCGGCATTCAAACTGTCATTCGATCGTTCATTAAGTACGCTCCAGAGGACTTCAATCTTCAACTGGTAGGCACGGGCGACGCAAGGGAAATGAAAATCGGCCAGTGGCATGACGAAATGTTCGCCGGCAAGAAACTACGGTTTCTCCCAGTGTTGGACTTGCCACAAGATAATGTGAGAGGCCGAATTCCCACCACAGTTAAGTACACCGCCGCATTAATGTCCCACCGCATCGAGTCGGACTTCATGCATTTCCATCGCCTAGAGCCAACCTTGGCCGCAAAAGGCTGGAGCGGAGACAAGACCTTTTTCGTACATAACG
>JAYUEU010000393.1:0-10198 GCA_043739065.1 Synechococcales cyanobacterium
CCAATCAATGTAACCGATTAGTGACCCTGAGGAAGCCTTCTGAAAAAGAACTTAAGACGTTTCAGCCTAGTGATATTCCCACAATAAAGCAGCTTAATCTCTAAGAAAGATGTCTATTTATGGGTTTAGTTGAGTCGATCAATAAATTCTAGTTGTCATCGTGAATTAGAGGGACGATCGCACTACATCACGCAAATCTGCAACCGATCGCCCCATTGCTAAAACTCAATAGCAAACGATTAGTGATTCAAGTCTCATAACCAAACTTATTTGGGTCCGCCACTGTCAAATCAATATCATCCAAACCATACTCCGCCCAACGCTGACTCACCTGCGCAGCCGTCTCTGGATCACTGATCAACGCATCTCCCCAAACCCGATCGGTTTCCGGATACATTTTCGTGGTCGCATCAATCCCCATCTTGCTACCCAAGCCCGATCGTTCCGTCGCAAAATCCAACGAATCAAATGGATTATCAGGCAAAATGAATACATCTCGTGCCGGATCAACCTTTGAAGTCATTGCCCACACCACCGCACGCGGATCTCGGATATTAATATCCTTATCTACAACAATCACAAATTTAGTATAAGTAAACTGTGGTAATGCACTCCAGAATGCCAATGCCGCTCGACGTGCTTGTCCTGGATACGACTTATCGATCGATAAAATTGCAGCCTTATAAGACAACGATTCCATAGGCAAAAAGAAATCCTGAATCTCAGGCACTTGTTGGCGCAAAATCGGCGTATAAATCCGGTTCAGAGCGATCGCCATCATCGCATCTTCCTTCGGTGGACGACCGCTGAAACTCGTCATATAAATCGGATTTTTGCGGTGCGTCATACAATGGAATCGAACTAATGGCGCATTCTCACGGACCGGACCGTAATATCCCATATGATCGCCCGCTGGACCATCGATCGCCGTCTCACCAGGCGTAATCGTCCCTTCCAATACAAATTCAGAATTCGCCGGAACTTCTAAATCTACAGTTTTGCATTTAGCAAGATGAATGCCCGAACCACTATACAGTCCCGCAAATAACCATTCAGACATATCCAATGGCAATGGAGTCGCCGCCGCCATAATTACGATTGGATCAACCCCGATCGCCACCGCCACTTCCAACGATTTCCCCATTTCAGCCGCTTTCCGCAAATGTCGTGTTGCTCCTCGTACCGACAACCATTGCACCGTCATAGTGTTATTATCTTGAAGCTGTAGACGATAAACACCGACATTTGGAATTTTGGTTTCTGGATCTTTCGTAATCATTAACCCCAATGTGACTACTTTTCCCGCATCACCGGGATAGACCTTCAGCATTGGAATTTGATTTAGATCAACCTCATCATCTTTAAGAACAATCTGTTGGCAAACTGGAAACAAATCTAAATTAGGTTTCGCTTTTAATACATCAAACAGAACCTTTCCGAGGTCAAAGGCTTGTTTAATCTTTTTAGGTGGACGGGGTTGATACAATAGCGCGAGTTTCTTACCCATGGCTTCGAGATCGTCCACCGATTCCATATTCATGGCCCAAGTGATTCGATCGACTGTCCCCATTAGGTTTACAGCAACGGGATAAGGAGAACCTTTGACATTTTCAAATAGTAATCCCGGTCCACCACATTGCAGCATTCGTTGTGCAATCTCAGCAATTTCTAAATCCGTATCCACAGGCGCTGTAATTCGCCGCAATTGCCCTTTGGCTTCGAGTTGTTGAATGAAACCCCGGAGATCTCTCGGCATATACTTATCCTAGATTCTGGCCCTAAATTCTGGTACTCGATTTTAATAGATAATTGAATCTCTAGAACGTTATTGCCGATTACAATAATGCGATGTTTATTATTATAATCGGCAATTATTATCACAGGTTTATCGCACTGTTCGTAAACGATTGGTTGCTATTGTAATTCCGCCATCATGACGAGCTAGCACTGCTGAAATCCACCGGGTTTCTGGAACTTTGGATGCGGTGCCAACTTTGAAAAACCCACCGGACGGTAGACGGCTTAATTTTACAATTTGGTCTGAGTTAGCTGGCGTTGGTGTTTTGCGCGTGCGACCGCTGAGTAATTCAGCAATGGAAGGAAGCTGGAGCTGCAATTGTTTTTGGGTCAATAGTGCGGGCGACACAGGATTTTCGAATACTGTTCCCATAAATAAATCATCATTGATCGGTTCTTGAACCACTGCTTCATACTTGTAGGCTTGGCCCACAGTAACCGTGTCTGGCAACTTCACGATGACGGTTGGAGGCTTTTCCCCGATCGTAATTTGCGTTTGTTCCGACAAAATAGACTGCGATCGGATGCGATTAGCTTGGACAGTTTGCTGCGATCGGATGGAGCCTGTGAGCTTCCAAATTTGACCGGACGGATTACTCCGGCGACCATCAATCGTGGTTAGAGTTTCTATTGTTTCGCTTCCGCCCTTCATCGTACTGCCAACAATCTCAGTTTTGTAGGTCAAGTTGGGATACTGCTTCCAGAGTCGCTGTAAGGCTTTGGGCAAGGTTTCACGATTGTAGCCATCGTCATCGGTGTAATCGGAGGTTAAGAGGTTAGAGATAGCCCCAACATTTTTTGCATTGAGGGCGGAGTCTAAGGCAGTCACTAGGTTCTGGCTTGGGGACGTAACGGCTGCATTTACAGTCAGAGGCATGAATGCAAGAAAAGCAGCGGTGGGAAGGGTCCAAAGTCGAGCAATAATCACAACGTCATCCTGTCTGATGGTGGGCGTGCCAAAAGGCATTCTGCTTCAGTATAGAGGAGCCAGTCGTAAAGAAGACGGCGATCGGTCCACTATCCGTTTACTATCAATAGTAGAATTGCCTCTGTCTATAAAACTTTCTATAAAACTTTTGGGTCTGATTTGTGTTGAATTCACCTCAACCCCGTCTTCTGATCGCGGCCAGTGGAACGGGGGGCCACGTTTTCCCGGCTGTGGCAATAGCTGAACAACTTACGGATTACCATATCGAATGGCTCGGAGTGCCCGATCGTATGGAAGTAAAGCTAGTGGGCGAGAAGTATCCGCTCCATACCGTCAATGTTGCTGGGTTTCAAGGTAAGCCAGGACTCGGCACGATAAAAACGATTTGGCGATTGCTTACTTCGATTCAAACGGTGCGCAAACTCCTCAAGCGTGGCAAGTTCCAAGGTGTTTTTACGACAGGCGGATATATTTCTGCGCCAGCAATTATCGCAGCAAAGTCCCTTGGGATTCCCGTTATATTGCATGAGTCTAATGCGTTGCCTGGAAAAGTCACTCGTTTTTTTGCGCCTTGGTGTACGGTGGTGGCATTGGGGTTTGCGGTTGCAGCTAAGTCGCTTAAAGCGAAGACTATTTTTACTGGGACTCCTGTGCGATCGCAGTTCCTCAGCAATCCTGGGCCTCTCGAAGGCTTGGATATTCCCGATGGTGTGCCGCTTGTGGTGATGGTGGGCGGCAGTCAAGGAGCGGTGGCATTAAGCCAGATTGTTCGTCAAGCAGCCCCAAAATGGTTTGAACAAGGCATTTGGTTAGTCCATCAAACCGGAGAATCGGACCCGAACGCCAATAGTTTGAGTCATCCGCAGTACCGATCGGTGCCGTTCTATTCCCAGATGGCGGCATTATTCTCCCGTGCAGATTTGGTGATTAGCAGATCCGGCGCAGGAACATTAACTGAACTTGCCATGACTCATACGCCATCAATTTTAGTGCCCTATCCCTATGCGGCAGAAGATCATCAAGCCTACAATGCAAAAGAGTTTGTCAAAGTAGGTGCCGCCGAAATGTTCCGACAAGCGCAATTACTTCCCGAAACATTAGAGACAACAGTTTTAGACTTGCTCGGAACTCAGCTAGATTCGATCGCCCGCAAAGAAGCCATGCGATCGGCAGCCAAGTCATTAGCAGTTCCCGATAGTGCCCAACAAGTTGCAAATTTACTGCGAGATTTAGTTAATTAGCAGTTGATTTAGTTAATTAGCAGTTAGTTAACATTTATTTCCCACCCAGGAATAGAATCTTCAGGTGGGAAACAAATTTATCAATCAATCAATCTACAAATCCATAGCGCCAAGAGCGTGATTCATTTCCTCTGATGGATCAGCAGCATCCGATTTGCCACCTTTACGGGGCTGAATCACACCATAACCATTATGATTTCGTTCATAAATCACATTGATTTCACTTGTTTCTACATTGCGGAACATATAGAAATCATGATCAATCACCTGAAGATGGCCTAGGGCTTCTTCTATGCTCATCTCTGGCATTGAGAAATACTTCATCCGTACCACTTCCGGTGGCAACTGAGGCTCGCGCTGTTGAAGATCTGACAAACTCATTAAGGGTTGGTCTGCCTCCATCGCCAGTATTTCTTTTACAGGCTCTTGATGGGAATTACGACGGCGTTCTTTGTACTTTTTCAATTGCCGTGCAATCTTATCAGCGACTAAATCAATACTCGTGTACAGATTTTCATTGCTTTCTTGAGCGCGGACGACAGAACCATTCACATAAATTGTCACTTCAGCAGTCTGCTTGCTGGGGAACACCTTTGGATTCCGTTCGACCGACAGATCAACATTAATCTCAGATAGTAATGAATTGGTGTGAAGCGTTGCTTTTTCTATTTTCTGATTGGCATACTCACGAATCGCATTCGTGATTTCGATGTTTTTACCCTGGATCACAAGCTTCATAAGCCTTAACTCCGCTAAAAAAGATGAAATTCGATCAATTAAATCGGCTTCATATATTCCTGAACTGCTTTAACGGTTAGGCGAGGATACATCACTCAAACCCTGTAACAAAATCCGTCTTACTGTTCAGATTGATGAAGCACATCTCAATATTTTTGAATGCCAGATCCATAGAACTCGAAAACCAATTCTGAAATCAACTTTCCCTGATAGATATAAGAAAAAGTAGCTTTAGAACCGAATGTGCTGAGTTATGTAAAAGTTCTACCTAGTGCGTTCAGTTCCTTGAGGTGATGTAGATAACATAGCATTTTAGCTAGCGCTATAGTGTCCAACTCAAAATCTTTTAGAATCCCGTGATATTTCTTGATATTAGATTAAATCCTGATATGGGCATGACACACTTTTTAGGCATTCGGGAAATGGTATTTTGAACTAGTGCGCTAAGCATTGAGTGAACTTAAGTCAGTGAAATTAAGCAGAGAAATTATGGCCGTCATTGCAGTTATTGATTACGACGCTGGGAATTTACATTCTGCTTGTAAAGGGGTGGAAGCCGCAGGTGGAGAGGCGATCGTCACTGATTCAGCGTCCGTTCTGGCTCAGGCCGATGGCATTTTATTGCCCGGTGTGGGGGCTTGGGATCCGACATTGCAAAGTATTCGATCGCACCATCTAGAGCAACCGATTAAAGATGCGATCGCCTCAGGAAAACCCTTTCTCGGCATTTGTATGGGATTGCAGGTGCTGTTTGAATCCAGCGATGAGGGCAATGATCCAGGATTGGGAATTATACCGGGACGAGTGCGGAAGTTCAAGCCAGAACCTGGTATTCGTATTCCCCACATGGGCTGGAACCAGCTTCATCTCACCCAGCCTCAAGCACCGCTTTGGCAAGCCACACCCGAAGCAAGCTGGATGTATTTTGTCCATTCTTATTATGTCTGCCCAACCGAATCATCAATAGTTGCAGCAACCATCACCCATGGAACCCAGACAGTCGCCGCTGCTATTGCCCATAACAATCTGATGGCCGTCCAGTTCCATCCCGAAAAATCATCAGACAGCGGAATGGCCTTGCTGGCGAATTTTGTACGTCTCGCCGATCGAGTATTAGTCTAATTTCTCATTTAAGGATTTACTTTAAATCTATTATCCAAAACTAAAACTGTCAGATTATTGAGTTGAGTCTGGCAGTTTTTACTCTTAACTTTAAACTTGAATTCAAGACATTTAAGATTGAAGTACTGTCATAAATTAATCACGATCGGTCCATTCTCTCATTAACCAAGTCCTAATCGCGCCCCGTCAACTCCGTCATAATCCAGAACACATACCCAAACATCAAGCGCATAGGTATTACAAATAAACTCAGATCGATCGCTAGAGCTGAACTCGGAAATACTCTGCGTCGCTTAAACCTTCTACTGAGTTTAAACTTGATGGATATCTCTCTAAATCGGTCGAACAGAGGCAAAAGCATCATTACTATAAAAGTAAGAATTTGTGACGATTGGTCAAGCCCTGTAAACTATTTGAGGTAGATGATTGATTAGTAGTTCGATCGTTCTAACTACCGCTTTAATTGCAACTCAACTACTGTCTAAAAATTCTTACAACGTGTGATTCCTATGAGTCTTTTTGATCAAATTCTCGGTGCCGTTAACAATCCTGGTCAACAGGGTTCCATGGACCAACTCAGTGGCCTAGTTAACATGGCGCAGCAAGTTAGTAGTCAATATGGAATGGATCCGGCCATGACCCAAACGGTGATGTCGATGTTGGGCGGTGCGGTTCAATCTGGACTGCAAAATCACCAGGATGCTAATGGCTTGGATGCAACGCAGGGTCTTGTACAACAGCTCGGATCTTCAGCCACGGCAGATCCTAATGCGATCGCCTCCTTAATCCCAATGGATGTACAGCAACAAATTTGTGGGGCAATTGCTCAGCGAACAGGATTAGATGCAGGGATGATTCAAGGCATGTTACCGAGCCTAATCCCTATTGCAATGAATATGATCCAAGGCGGCGCGGCTCAAGGCGGCAGCGGAAATCCGTTGTTGAATACGTTCCTAGACAAAAATCATGATGGAAATCTAGACATGGGTGACGCTATGGGTCTGGCGATGCAGTTCATGCAAAATCGTTAATCCCTCTACAGCATAATATCTCTCACCGATTCACATAAAACCTGAGATAAGGCTGTAATGTCGCGTTATCTCAGGCTCTCACTCAACGATCGCCTATAAGAATATTGCAAGATATTAGGCCAGAATCGTGATTAATGACTGAACTTTGGATAACTCTAACGAGGATCCTTCGGTTTTGCCTTATTAACCTTGAGCAAGCGGCCCATCCACTCTGCTCCATCTAGCTTTTCGATCGCCAGATCCTCTTCTGCCTCGGTATCAAGATCCACAAATGCGAATCCGCGTTTTTTCCCAGTTTCCCGGTCCATGGGTAAGCTGACACGTTTTACAACGCCATACTCACCAAAGACTTCACGGACATCCTCTTCGGTCGCCTGGAAGGACAAATTGCCGACGTAAATAGCCACAATGCTCTCCGTATCCTATGGAAATCTGAATGATAAACAAGAAACGATAATTTCCTTAATCGCCTGCATGTTTGCAAGTCATTATAGCCAATTATTTTCATTAGGGGCGCAAGAAATCATAGAAAGACTCAACTATCCCTGTAGAGAGGTGCAGAAGTATGGTCAAGCACTAAAAGTTTGGGCGACGATCGGCAGTCTGGATAAAGGTTCGTTGAATTTAATTTCAAAATACTGATAAGAAATCCCATTTTTGCTGAAATCCTACTTTTTTCGCCAGGTTATTCTTTCCTTAACCTATCCTTTAGAAAGGTCAGGTAAATTTATTGGTAATATTCGATACCGAAAATATTCATATGACCTTATCTTCTCGCCTGTTTCAATCCTTGACTTCCCCTAAAGGATTGTTTTCCATAGTTCCTATCGGTATCGCGTTGGGATTGGCGGCTTGCTCTCCCCAAACTCCAACCACGGCTCCTGGTGCAGCGAAACCTGACTCGGCGGGAACGGCGATGGCTCCAGCGGCAGGTAGTGGTTCAACCATTTCTCTTTCCGGTGCAGGCTCAACAGCCGTAAACCCATTGTTTCAAGCTTGGTTTGCAGCTTACAATAAAAAAAATCCTAATGTTCAAATCAGCTATCAATCTATCGGTAGTGGTGCAGGGGTGAAGCAGTTCCTAGCCCAAACCGTGGACTTCGGTGCAACCGACTCGGCTCTAAAGCCTGAAGAACGTGAAAAATATCCAGCTTCAGCAGGCAAGCCCATTCAAGTGCCATCGACAGGCTTATTTGTGGTCCTTGCCTATAATCTTGATGGCGTGAAAGACGTTAAGCTGTCTCGAGAAGCTTATTGCGGCATCATTGATGGTTCCATTAAGAAGTGGAACGACGAAAAAATTAAGAAAGATAATCCTAGCGCAACGCTGCCTGATACAGATGTCACCTTTGTCCACCGAGCGGACGGAAGTGGTACCACATCAATCTTTACCAAACACCTTACTAAGGCTTGTCCTAATTGGAAAGCAGGTTCTGACAAGTCTGTGGAATGGCCAGTTGGAACGGGTGCTAAAGGAAGTGAAGGCGTGACTGCGTCCATCCAACAAACTAAGGGTGCGATCGGTTACACCGAGTATTCCTACGCAAAAAGCGGAAACTTGATGATGGCAGCGTTGCAAAACAAAGCTGGTGATTTTGTTTCTCCAACACCCGAAACCGCCGCTAAAGCACTGTCTGGCGTGACGATCCCTGAAGACTTTGCTGTCTCCATTCCCGATCCTGAAGCAAAAGGAGCCTATCCCATTGTCAGCTTGAGTTGGTTTTTGTTCTACAGCACTCCGAAAGACATGGTCAAAGGCGACACTTTGAAGAGTTTCACTAAATGGGCTTTGTCGGCTGAAGGTAAAACCTTCGCAACTGAGTTGGGCTATGTTCCATTGCCTGAAGAAGTTGTCACTAAAGTTACCGCAGCATTAGATGCTAAATAATTAGATTAAGCCTATCTGAGCTTTAAAACTAGTTTTAGATCTGAGATATTAGGTCATCAGAAAATCGATCGATTCGGTGAATTGAAATTAATGTTCATCCGACTCATCGATTTTTTTATTACCTTACGTAGTTGGCTTGTATGGCTCATCTCACTTAACCTGTAATCTGACATTTTTTACGATCGGTGGTATCTACGTTTAATGCTTTAGTTGATATGTGATCATAAATCTCTCTGAGAAATTCACCCATGGTTGTTTCGCCAAATCAAAACAATGAACCGATGCAGCGTCATCGATCGCCCCTTTCGCGAAATCTGGATACCGCTTTTGTCTGGTTGACAGGCGGATTTGCAGCCTTGATTGCTCTTTTATTGATTGCTATTGCAATTCGGGTCGGAGTCGATGCCAGTCCAGCCATAGCAAAGTTTGGATTAGGCTTTTTGTTTGAAAGCCGTTGGGATCCGGTCAAAGAAATTTATTCAGCGTTCCCCCAAATTTACGGAACGATCGTCAGCTCATTTTTGGCCCTATTGATCGCGGTTCCAGTTGGAATTGGGGTTGCTATTTTTCTGAGCGAAGACTTTATTCCTGAGAAAATTCAGCGTCCTGTTATTTTCTTAGTAGAACTTCTTGCAGCCATTCCCAGTGTTGTGTATGGACTGTGGGGCATTTTTGTATTGATCCCCGTTCTACGAGATATGGGAAAAGGCGTACATGAATCCTTGGGTTGGCTGCCGTTTTTCTCAACCTCGCCCTCTGGACCGGGAATGTATGTTGCTGGAATTATCCTTGCTATTATGATTTTGCCAATCATCACCGCCATCTCTCGGGATGCTCTGGTTGCAGTCCCGCCCGAACTCCGACAAGCGGCCTATGGTTTGGGGGCAACGCAGTGGGAAACTATTTTAAAAATTATTCTACCTGCGGCATTCTCGGGAGTGGTCGGTGGAATTATGCTGGCGCTAGGGCGGGCCATGGGCGAAACTATGGCGGTGACAATGGTGATTGGCAATGCGAATAAAGCGAGCATCTCTCTGTTTGATCAGGGTTCTACTGTGTCGTCGCTTTTGGCGAATCAGTTTGCTGAAGCCAGCGGACTTCAAGTGTCGTCACTAATGTATGCCGCGATCGTTCTGTTTGTATTGACCTTGGTGGTGAACATTCTGGCTCAGGTCGTTGTGCAGCGTGTCAATCGGATCTAGTCCTACCCGAACTCAATTTTTTATGAATTCAACTCCTTTCTCAACGCCTGAAGATAGTTCTAGTCAAGGCTTAATCAATCGCTTAAAACGACAACCTTCGTCGCCGCGCACTTTGTTTAACACCGTGATGACGGTCATTGTGTTTGCCTGTGCTGGAATAGCCATTGTGCCTTTGGTTGCGGTGTTGTGGTATGTCCTTGAAAAAGGTGGATCCCGTCTAAGCTTAGATCTCTTCACTCAGCTTCCGCCGC
>JAYUEU010000394.1:0-3673 GCA_043739065.1 Synechococcales cyanobacterium
TCGGATGCCTTATCGGTCATCGGAAATTCTAATTTCAATTGTTCTGGCGTCATTAATGCCCGAGTCTCAACAACATGCAAATCACTGGTTCTATACATATCTCTAATCTTAGGTGAAGCATGGGAAATAAGACTCGCGATCGTCGCATCAATCTTCCCAAAATGGACCATCTATAATTATCTACCAAATCGCGATCGCCTCTTCGTAAAGAATTCCCTCTGACTTCTTAATAATAAAAAATAAAAAGGGCAGGCTATTCACATTTTACCGTGAGATTCGCCTGCCTGCCTTCGTCATTCATTCACCTGTGATTTGAGAATAGGGGGCTGAGTTGTCAACGATATGGTGCCGATATGAAGTCGCTGTGACAAGACTCAAAATGCCCATCATGACTAGCATTCAGCCTATTGCTATCGTCCACAATCTGCCTGTAGCAAAATGCCATCAAGATGCCATGCCTCTGACGTACGATCGCCACATGACCTAATTAAATTAGACACTATCCGACAGGACGTATGACACTCAACTGAATGTCAGGATAAAATTTACGTTGATCGCGAAGTAATCAGTCGTGACCCATGAATCCCTTGTTAGACTAGACAAATTATCTCTTTAATCATCCTTTACGAGCTGCGCTGCCATGATGACCCCTAATAAAACTCCAAACCTGAGATCTAAGACTCTTCAGCAACTTGCCCTCTACGCTACGCTTCCGTTGATTGGTGCTGGGATTACGTTGTTTGGTGGTCGTTTGTTGCAACAGTCTCCAGCGATCGCCCAAAGTAGTGCTCCTCCGGCCAATACCTCTATTGCCCAAAACCGTACTGCGGCATTGGCTACTGACTCAAATTTCATTGCAGATGCTGCTGAACGAGTTGGCCCCGCCGTGGTTCGGATTAATGCGTCCCGTACTATTAAAACTAGTGCACGGCCTGATTTGTCTGACAATCCAATGTTCAAACGCTTTTTTGGGGAGGTGCCGGACCAACCGCAAGAGCGCGTTCAAAGAGGTACGGGATCCGGCTTCATTTATAGCAATGACGGTTTGATTATGACCAATGCCCATGTGGTTGCGGGATCCGACACGGTGGAAGTGGTTCTGCGAGATGGACGAAAACTTACTGGAAAGGTGTTGGGTGTTGATTCGCTTACGGATGTAGCGGTTGTCCGAGTTACTGAACGAAATCTTCCTACGGTTAATCTGGGAGATTCTGATGCCTTACGACCTGGGGAATGGGCGATCGCGATTGGAAATCCTTTGGGTCTTGATAATACGGTGACTGCTGGGATTATTAGTGCAACGGGTCGATCGAGTTCTCAAATTGGTGTTCCGGATAAGCGGGTTGGTTTTATTCAAACCGATGCAGCGATTAATCCGGGTAATTCTGGCGGACCATTACTGAATCAACGGGGTGAAGTGATTGGGATAAATACGGCGATCATTGGTGGCGGCGCTCAGGGATTGGGATTTGCTATTCCGATTAAGACGGCAAAACACATTGCAGAAGAATTGATGGCTAATGGAAAAGCGAATCATCCTTATTTGGGAATTCGCATGACAACATTGACTCCTGATCTGAAGAAGGAAATCAATCAAGATCCAAATGCAAATCTTGATGTGAAAGATGATCATGGTATTTTGGTATTTAAAGTTGAGAATTCTTCGCCCGCTGCTCAAGGTGGATTAAAAGCGGGTGATGTGATTAAAAAAGTGGGTGATAAGGCTGTGGATACGGCGGAACAAGTGCAGCAAGCTGTGGAAGCTAGTTCGGTCGGTGGCAATCTGGCGATCGAGGTTGACCGTGGTGGTCAATTGATGTCTATCAATGTGAAACCGGGTGCATTTCCGGTGACTGCGGGTCGCGAATAAATGATTTAAAAGAGTTCGGCTTGTATTTAGTCCGATCGTGCTTTCGAGTGCGATCGGATTTTTTATGGTTTCGATTGTTTAATTCACTGCAAATCCATCCTATTGACGGTAGAAATGGTGAATGATAGGCAAGAACGATCGCATCTTTAGAAACTTTCTGTTCAACGAGTCCATTTTTGACACCGATTTCAGTGCCATCATACTGAATCTACATTTTTTCGCTTTTTAGATCAATGTAAATGCATGTAAATGAGTGTTCCATAGACTCGACTTTCTATGAGTCGTAAATATGATTTGAAGATCGTATTCTATTGCTGTTTTAGAAATAACCATTATTAAATTCTTTATGGCTGAATCATATAAAAACAAATCTAGTTCATCAAGTTAAAGACCAAATTTGTCTAAAATGCTTTAATGTGGCTTTTGACGGAATTCTATGGCTTGAGTAAGATGATCTATTTAGTCTAATTTACGTCTAAAACAACATTTCCCACGATCGCACCCATTTCTGACATTCAGCGCTTCCTTCGGGCGGAAACATTTGCAAAAAATCTTTATCTGTCGAGGCTTGATACGGTCCTTCTTTAAGTTCAAAAATCACCGAATCCGGTTCCAGCACCACCAGCGTATGATACAGTCCCTCAGCTAATTCAATCCCACGCGTCTCACCATTCGCATCCAACCGCTCCGATCGAATTACATCTCCAGAGCTATTCAAAATAATTATTCCGATCGCCCCTTGTAATACCAAAAAGAACTCAAAACCATTCACGCCATCAGCCCGATCGTGGCAATGGGGACGAACATAAGTTCCGGGTTGCAATACATTCAAAAAACGTTGAACTCGTTCGGGATGCTCGTGAAAATTATAGTTCTTACGTTTACGAACCGTCGTCGTCGCCTCAGCACAAAGATCCGTGAGTAGCGATCGGGTCACCAGCTGAACATCAGGCCGGGGATTGCTCATTCATCCTCCTTATTGTCATGGTTTCGCCGATCGAGATCATAAACCCCACACAACAGCGCCACCAAAACCCCACCACTAAAGACCCAATCCTCACCCAAACTTACATTCACCAGCAAACTCAACAACGTGCCCACCACCAAAAAAGGCACCACACTCAAGAGCGATCCATAAAATGTATTTTGGGCCTCGCGGACTTTCCGGGTACTCTCAAACTCTTCTTTGGTCGCATAAAGCGACTTCTCCGCATTGCCCATCCAAGCCGCCAACCGATCGGTCAATGCTCCTGCTAATGGCGAAAAGCCTAAATAAAGCGCCATGGCCCACAGTGCCGCACCTGCAATAGCACCGGGATCAATCTCGAAGGCGAATGGACCAAGATCAATGTACATGAAAGACGTGTTGGCTTAATCAAAACGGCATTACCTCAAACATCTTACCGGGAGCCGCCCACAATCCCATCATAGAGATGCCAAAATTAAAAACATTCCTACATTTACCCATCTCTACTCATGGTCGCCTCCCCTGTGTCAAATGTTTTAAACTCTCGTCATCTACAAAATGTTCGCCTCCCAGTCCGATCGCTCCATGCCCAAGTCATAACCTGGCGCAGACAACTTCACCAGCATCCTGAACTTGGCTTTGAAGAAACCCTAACTGCCCAATTCATTACCCAAAAACTAGATCAGTGGGGCATCGACTACACCGCAGGCATCGCAAAAACAGGCATCGTCGCTACCATTCAAGGCGATCGTCCGGGTCCAGTGTTGGGAATTCGGGCCGATATGGATGCGCTCCCGATTCAAGAAGAAAATGAACTTGAATATCGATCGAAACAT
>JAYUEU010000395.1:0-3868 GCA_043739065.1 Synechococcales cyanobacterium
TTAGGTTCAGATCCAACCGTGGAATATGCCTTTGGAATTACCCAAACTCCAGAAAAACCCTTAACCTTGGCCCAAGTCCGCACGCCGTCTCCTTATAACACTTATATCAATCCCGGTTTGCCACCCACCCCGATCGCGTCCCCTGGTCTAGACAGCCTTCAGGCAACATTGACCCCGCAGACAACGGACGCTCTTTACTTCGTGGCGAGGTATGATGGGACACATGTATTTAGTCGAAGTTTGGCGGAGCATGAAGCCGCTCAGGAACAAATTCGCGATCGGGTCAATAATCAAGCCTCTCCGACTCCAACTCCAACCGTCAAATCGAAGCTTTAATTTTTACCTCACTCTCATTTACCCGAAAGGTTTCATTCATTATGTCTTGGAGAAAAGCATTACAGCCTGACGTATTTCTCGATGATACTATTTTGAGCCTAACGCCAGAATTGCTGGAGCGTCATCAGATTCAAGGTTTAGTTCTTGATGTCGATGAGACCTTAGTGCCGATTCAGATGTCTCAGATTAGTGCTGAAATTTTGCCTTGGGTTGAGTCGGTCCGAGCCGTTACGCCGCAAATTTGGTTAGTCAGCAACAATATCAGCGAAAGCCGAATTAATCGGATTGCCGAAGCGCTTGATGTTCCCTATATTATTGGTGCTGCTAAACCGTCCCGTCGTAAATTGCGTCGGGCGATCGAGTCCATGAATCTTCCGGCTGAACGGATTGCTATGGTGGGCGATCGTCTTTTTACTGATGTGTTGGCGGGCAATCGGTTGGGAATGTTTACCATATTAGTGAAACCCATGGTGGATCCAGCAGAAATCGATCGAAAACACTTGATTCATTCCATTGAGTTTCGCCTTTCCCGCGCGCTAGGGGCAGTGATGCCAATTCGAGATTGAGTTTCAGGAATAGTGAATTTTCAAAGTTGAGCTAGCGACCTCGAAATGATGTTCCGGCTCCGTCCCGCTCAATGTCATAAATCACTTTTTCGATATACCAACTGTTCGATTTTCCAGGATGTTTTAATCTTGCGTTTTCGAGAAGACGTTTTGCTAGGGCACGATCGCCTTTGACAGCCTGTAAAAGACGACCATTAACTTTGCTCTTCCAAGAACTGTGGGGCGAAGATTTTTTGGGGCGATCGCGCCATAGTCCATACAACAGAAATCCGGCAGCAATAACGAGAGCAAGGGTAATCAATTGATTCATAGGGATTAAATCTGCTGCTGATCGAAAATAAAAACTTATTATTTATTCTAGAGTTTCTCCCATATTTTGACGATGGGATATTTACCCAACGCCGATCGTTAGATGAATGGTCCGACCGATCGTAAAGCAAATCATAAAATAAATTTCTCATAGTTGTTTCATCTTCGGTAAGCTCGACAGATCTAAGTCCAAACTTGAGCTTAAATCTGTTAAGAATAAGCCAAATGCTGACTGCTTTTACTGCTGGATTGACATTAATTACCATTTCTGAATTGGGGGATAAAACATTCTTTATCGCTCTCTGTTTGGCAACGAAGTACCCGAGACGCTGGGTTTTTGTCGGGTCTACGTTGGCATTGGCCGCTATGACTATTCTTTCGGTTGGTCTTGGGCAAATTGTTGCTTTGTTGCCTAAAGGAATTGCTTACTATAGCTCGATCGTACTTTTCATAGTATTCGGATTAAAGCTAATTTATGATGCTTATCAAATGAAGGGCGGTAGTTTAGCCAATGTTGAACAAGAGGCTTGCGATACTATTGCAGATTCAAATATTGATAAAATGCGCGGGGCGATGGCGATTATTTCTAAAGCCTTTATGCTGACCTTTATTGCCGAATGGGGCGATCGGACTCAGTTTGCGACCATTAGTTTAGCCGCATCTCAAAATCCGATTGGTGTTGTTTTAGGCGGAATACTTGGCCATGCCATTTGTACTGCGATCGCGGTGTTTTCAGGGAAAGCGATCGCGTCTCATTTGTCGGAAAAAGTAATTACATTTGTGGGTGGTGTTTTATTTCTTATTTTTGCAGGTGTCACAGTCTGGGAAGGAGTCTAACTTCATTAGTAAACGGGAGATGGTCCGCAGATTTTGTTTGACGACCATACTAAATCCCCATTTCTAAGCAGGTAACTCTAAGATAAATTGACTGCCTTCTCCCAATTTCGATCGGAAATAAAAACGTCCTCCATGGCGTTCGGTAATAATTTTATAATTAATTGCTAGCCCCAAGCCTTGTCCCTGTCCTACAGGTTTTGTCGTAAAAAAGGGATTAAAGATTTTGTCTTGAATGGATTCTGGAATCCCTACGCCATTATCAGAAACTGTAATACGAATCCAAGGACGACGATCGCGTTCAATGTTTTCAGTATCAATCGTAATCTTGAGGGTTCTCTCTTCACTAAAGGAGAGTTCAGGACTTCTAAGGGCATCAATTGCATTATTAAAGATATTCATGAATACTTGATTGATTTGCCCTGCATAGCATTCTATCGGGCTAAGTTGACCATAATGTTTAACGATCGTAATAGCAGACTTTCTTTTTCCAGTTTGAACATTTGTATGAGCTTTAAGTCGATTTTGTAAAATTAGTAAGGTGCTATCAATCCCCGTGTGTAGATCGACAGTTTTCAGTCCTGTCTCGTCAAGCCGCGAAAAGTTCCGTAAAGACAGCACAATCTCCTGAATCCGATTGGTTCCTATTTTCATTGATTGTAAAAGTTTGCCGAAATCTTGCTTTAGAAATTCAATGTCTAAATCTTCCCGTTTTTGGGCGATCGCCATATGGGGATTGGGATAGTGCTGTTCATAGAGTAATAATAAATCTGTAAAATCCTGATAATATTCCTGAGCTGGCATCAGATTACCATGGATAAAATTTACCGGATTATTAATTTCATGGGCAATTCCCGCCACTAATTGACCTAGGCTAGACATCTTTTCGGTATGGATCATTTGAGCTTGGGTCTGTTTCAGTTCCGTGAGTGTGGATTCTAGACGATCGGCATAGTCTCGAAGTTTTAGCTCTGCGGACTTACGCTGAATGAAAAGGCCAAGTTGTTCTCCGAAAATCTGCAAAAGATTAATTAATTCATCATCTAAAACCTGATTTTCTTGAGTAAAAAATGTAATAACTCCTACTAATTGAACTCGATTTGAAATGGGAAATCCATAACCATGCTTAAGACTTAAATTCTGTGCAAAATCTTGACGAAGAAAGCTAGGATTATCAACTAAATTTTTGAAATACAAGGGCATATTTTTCGCCCAAATTTGTCCTGGAAGTCCTTCTCCACAGGAGAATTCAGCGATCGACTCCTGTTCATCAATTTCAACTTCTAATCCCGGCAGAATCCAAAAATGTTGGCGTTGAAGCTCTTGTCCGCTTTCCGATCGCGACCAATACTCTCCAAATCGCCAATGAAATCCTTCACACAGGATCTTAAATGTCCCTTCGATCGCTATTTCAAGGGTTTCTGCCTGGGCCAGCAGTTGGCTTAAATGACATTGAACCTCAAGACGTTTCTCTAAGATTGCAAGACGATGATTAAACTGCTCTGAACTATCTAACTGGTAATTGATGCAATCAAGCATAGAAATAAAGTACCCCAAATAAGTTGGATAGTAGATCTGTGGAAGTAATTCAGCTAAATCCTTATTAAACTTGATTTTCTAATATCAATCTGATATTTAGAATACTAAATCGAATCGATCGTGGGTTAATCTAGTCCAATTCATGTGAATTCAACCAAAACTCAACGATCTCCATCTAGGATGCCCATATCTATTAAAAATAAGATAGTTAGTCAACACTCATTTAATACCGTTCACTAAGTGTCTAGCAGTTCCAAATTTAAAGTTTAAATTACAGGGGATAG
>JAYUEU010000396.1:0-5373 GCA_043739065.1 Synechococcales cyanobacterium
ACTCCTCTTTCACTGCGAAGCCAAGGGTGAGACACTTCCGGGCATCAACGGCATTCAGCGCCCCGGCATCGTCCATCGTCTCGACAAAGACACCACGGGAGCGATCGTCGTGGCGAAAACTGAACAGGCATTGCACCATCTTCAAGCCCAATTCAAAACCAAAACCGCACGCAGATCCTATCGAGGAATTGTCTACGGTGCGCCTCAAGCGGAGTCTGGCACCGTCAATCAGCCGATCGGTCGTCATCCGATCGATCGTCAAAAGCAAGCGATCGTGGCGGAAAGCGCGGGAGGACGATCGGCGATTACCCATTGGAAAGTTCAAGAGCGGATCGGGGCGTTCACTAGTATGGAATATGAACTTGAAACCGGGCGAACTCACCAAATCCGAGTTCATACCACTCATATCGGCTATCCGATTTTGGGCGATCCGCTTTATGGTGCTGGTCGTAAATTAGTGAATGTAAATTTGACAGGGCAAGCGCTGCACGCATGGCGATTACGACTTTTGCATCCAGTCACGGAAGAATGGATCGAGGCGATCGCACCTTTACCAAAAACTATGGATACTCTAGCGGAAGTGTTGCGTAAACGGGCACGATCGTAAGCTACGACTCTTTCTGATCATTTAAGAACCACGATCGCGTCCCAAACGATTGACACGATCGTGCGGCAATTTTAGCAGAATTCAATAATGCTGTAGGAAAGTCTTGATGCAATATAAAATGACAAAATGCACCATGAAAAAAATCTCCCGCACCCAACGTATCAATAACTTCAATCACAGGAACCGAGACAGCTCCCGATCGATTAGAATCGCGATATAAAATCATATCCGGTCCTTGAGTAATAGCGATAAAAGGGATTTTAAAACTATTCAAAAATTCAAATACATCGTTTGATTGTTGACAGTTTATAGGCAGGAAATTAGCAGAACAAATCGCATAATCCGCATACGCTAATACCGTTTCAAATCCTGTTTTCCAACTCCCACAATCAATCACAATAGGAATACCCTGAGCCTTGGCTAAAGACGCGATCGCCGCACTCACCGACATTTGATGCCCATCAATCAATACAATATCGACTCCATCTAAAATGTCCAAGGGAAACTGAGTTGCTTGAAATCCTGCTGCATTGACCGAAATTACGGCCCGATCGCCTGTGGATTGGGTGACTAATATTGAAGAAATCGGGAGTGATTCCAAGCGATCGGGGAGTAAATCAACTAGTTCTAAATTGGCTAGATCAGAATAAATAAATTGACTGCTGGGATGTTGACCGATCGCACTGAGTAGCCGACTATGATTTCCGAGCCATTGAAAGGTCATGGCGGCATTTGTGGCTGGCCCTCCCGCTGCGGTGAGAGAATCGATCGCGACTATTTTTTGATTGGGTTGAGGAATGCTGGGGGTCAAATAAATGAAGTCCAGCGTTGTTAGACCAATAAAGAGACCGATCGGCATGATGTTATCCAAAACAATTCTAATATTGTCCATCGTGCGGGTACTCTTTTTGGAGCCGGAAAATTTAGCAATACCGATCGGCATAAACTATTAGTAAAACTATTAGCAAAAAACTGTTCGATCGCGGCATCTTTGACATATCCAAAAGGAGTCCCGTCTTTTTTAAAGAGTTCCTTTATATTGTATTGTTGGACTAGAGGATGATACTTTTGTGTGCTAGCTTTGAATTAGTTTTGCTATTTTATTATTTACGTTAAATCTAAAGTTATGATCAACCGATATTTCATACTTTTGCTTTTGCCGATTGTTCTGTCTTCATGCAGCAATTCTCCTCAATCCAAAACTCAGCAACGCCCCCTTGCAACTGCTCAGGCATCGGTATCTACTGCTTCACAGACCTCGGAAACCGAAAATGATGCGAATTCAAATCTTGATGAGAACTCTACTCCTCAAGCACCAATGGCTCCCCAAGGAAAACCCTACTCGCCTCAACTTGTCAATAACTTTATGGGAGCCTGCATTCAAAAAGGTAGCAGCCAAACTAATTGCGGATGTATGCTCAATACGTTGGAACAAAACTTCTCTGAGCCAGAGTACATAAAAGTGGAGCAGCAGTTGAGTGCGACAGGCAAACTTCCCGAATTTGTGATTCAAGAAATCAGAAATAATTGCAGCAACTCTAAAATTCAAACTTCGATCGCCCGATCGTAGCAAGAGTATCTCGATTACGAAGAACAGCGCAGATTCAGACAACTAGAACAGCAGGCAGCAATAGAACGAGCGAACCAGTTTTCTGCGGATCAGTCTAAAAGTATTGCAGACACAGCAAAACGAATGGCGGAAAGCAGCAGTGCAGCTATGAAGTCGGTGAACGAAAGTGCCGGATTCGGATTTAGAAACGAACATCCTTGCGACTATCCTAATCAACGTGATTCTCAAGGCAACTATTGTGGCGATCGATCGGCTGTAGTCAGACCAGGTGGCCGTTTCTAACGAGGTCGTGCGAGGGACGATCGTTCAACTAGAATCCCTGGGAGAAGCGCTTTTAGATTTTCACGTCGATCGACAATTTCTCATTGGTTGCCGATCGAATCTTCCCCAATTTCTCATCGTAATCCGAGGAAACGATCGCCCGATCGATCGTACAATTAACCTCTGTTACATCGCGATCGTCCCCATGACCTACATTCCTCTACACCACAAATACCGTCCCCAAACCTTTGCGCAACTGGTGGGACAAGAGGCGATCGCAACTACACTCAGCAGCGCACTCACCCAAAACCGCATCGCCCCAGCCTATCTTTTCACAGGCGCACGGGGAACCGGAAAAACATCAAGTGCCCGAATTTTTGCAAAATCACTCAATTGTATCGCCGCAACTAGCCCAACACCAACGCCTTGTGGAATTTGTGAAGTCTGTCAGGAAATTACCAAAGGCAATGCACTCGATGTAATTGAAATTGATGCAGCCAGCAATACTGGAGTCGATAGCATTCGGGAATTAATTGAACGATCGCAATTCGCCCCTGTTCGTTGTCGTTACAAAGTATACATTATTGACGAATGCCACATGTTAACGAGCGCGGCGTTCAATGCGTTGTTAAAAACATTAGAAGAACCACCCGATCGGGTCATCTTTGTCCTAGCAACCACCGATCCTCAACGCGTTCTGCCGACCATTATTTCCCGTTGTCAACGGTTTGATTTTAGACGAATTCCATTAGATTCCTTAGTTCAACATTTAGTTTATATTGCAAACCAAGAAAACATTTCGATCGCCCCCGCTGCACTTCATCTTGTCGGTCAAATTTCTCAAGGTGGATTGCGTGATGCCGAAAGTTTATTAGACCAATTGAGTTTATCGCCGGATGAAGTTTCGGTGGATAAAGTTTGGGATTTAGTCGGTGCTGTTCCTGAACGAGATTTAATGGCACTGGTTCAAGCGATCGCAAGTGACAACGCTGAAACCATGCTCGACCAAACTCGTAAACTCATGGATCGTGGGCGAGAGCCTATGATTGTATTGCAAAATTTAGCAAGTTTTTATCGTGATTTATTAATAGCAAAAACTGCACCAACTCGTAATGATCTAGCCGCAATCACCCCACCCACTTGGGCACAAATGACCACATTTGCAAACGGCATCGAGATTGCTTGGATATTAAAAGGTCAGCAGCATTTACGCTCGGCAGAAGTTCAAATCAAACATACAACTCAACCTAGACTTTGGTTAGAAATAACATTAATGGGATTATTGCCCAGTGCATTGGGTGCAGCCACATCCAGCGTCGTCGATCGGGTTCCAACCATAGCCCGATTGCAAGTCATACCCACAGCACAACCGCAAATCCAGCCACAAGTCCAACCGATCGCACAACCCCGAGTACAACAGTCCTCACCCCAATATCAAACACAAACTCAATCTGAACTACCACCAAAAATCGCACCGATCGAAACTCCACCGGACGCCCCACCCGATCGTCTTCAACCGACAGAAGGTCATCGAGATATGGTTGCTCTTTGGCAGCAGATCCTTTCTAATATTGAAGAAGTTCCAGCGCGGGCAATTCTCAGTACAAATTGCCATATTGTAGAATTGAATGGTCAAGAAATCAAAATTGGCATTTCCCAAAAATCAAGTTTAGCTATTGTCAAAGCCCGATCGGCTCAACTCGGCAAAGCCTGTGCCAAAACCTTAAAAGGCGGCGTGAAAATGACATTCATCGTCACAGAAAGGAAGGGACAGGAGGGAAAAGCCCCTGAGGTTCAGCCCCTGCTGGTTGAACCGACCATCCCCACGCTGCCTAATCTGCATCAAAACGTAATTCCCATAACGCGCAAAGCCACACCCCAAGCCGCGCCAAAACTAGTTCCTGCACCGATGATCTATGATCATACGCCTAAGGAGGTAGATGGTAGTACGGCATCCTGGGAAGTCGATGAATTGACTAAAGCCACGAAAAGTCTAGCCATGGCATTTGATGGAAAAATTGTCACACTAGATAATGAAATCGATGTAATTGAAGAACCAGAAGTGTTACTACCCACGATCGCACAAATCATGGGCAGCGATGCTTTAGAAGATCTCGAAGATGACCAGGATGACGATGTTGAGTTTTAGAACATAGTTGGTTATAGCCTAAACGCGAAAAATATCATTAGATTATCGCTCTTAGAGAAATCCCGATCGTTCAGAAACAAAAATGTTAAGTTCCACGTCAAAACGGGAAAGGTTCTATAAAAGGAAGTCGATCGATAATTAATCAAATATTTGAAAATGAATCGACCCAGATTCCCACTTCCTCCATTCTTATTCACTAGTAGTTGTTTACCAGGAATTAATTTCATGAAACCCACTCTCTACATCCGTCGCTCTTGGTTGTACCCCCTACTTGCCGCCGCATCAGCAGTTGTTTTCACCCTTGCAACCCCCACCGCCTCCTACGCCTTCAATTGGTTCAACATTTTTCAACAGGGTCTTCAAGTCGTCCAACTCACTAGCATGAACGATCAAAAAGAAGTGGACCTCGGCAAACAAATCGACGCACAACTGAAATCCACTCAAATCAGCATCTTGGACAACCCCGCAGCAACTGCCTACGTCACCCAAATCGGCCAGCGCCTCATCCCACAAAGCACCCGCCCAAATCTCCCCTTTACCTACCAAATCGTAGATGATGATGCGGTTAACGCATTTGCCACCATGGGTGGATTCGTCTACGTCAACAAAGGACTGTTAAAAATCGCAGACAACGAAGCACAACTCGCCAGCGTCATCGGTCACGAAATGGGCCACATCACAGCTAAACATGACATCAAACAAATGCGTCAATCAGCGCTTGCCCAAGGTCTCCTCGGTGCTGCCGGACTTGACCAAAGTCAAGCGGTTCAATTGGGAGTAGAGATT
>JAYUEU010000397.1:0-4155 GCA_043739065.1 Synechococcales cyanobacterium
TGCCGTTGAAGAACTGCAAGCCGAAGCGTCTCATCAACGTGAAAACGAAACAGGGACTGAATTCAATGTGTACTGTGACACCAATCCAGATGCTGTTGAATGCCGAGTCTACGAAAGCTAGTCCGTTCCACCTGATTTATTAGCGCCATCACAAGCGTTATGACAATGATGAGCACACTCGAAGTTACATCGATCTAAACGATGGTGAACTTTGGGTGTGTTTTGTTTTTAGGAAAATGCGATCGGATTGAGTGATTCGTGATTAATTCTTCCGTAATTGTGTCGGAGTGTTGCGATCGGTTGAAAGCTGTGTCAGTACTACTCAACAATGGTATGTTACAAACCGTTTATATCTATAGCTCCCACCATGGCACCCTGGATTTCTTCACTAGTCTGGACTGATTACAGGCTAGCTGTCCTGCTGACCGTTTTGGTTCCCTTAGGGCTTTTAGTAAGTGCATTCATCAAGCAAAATGAACCCATTGCTACGTTGATGGTGATTTATTGGCGAGTATCAAGTTTGTTAGCGATTAGCGCCTATTTGTTGATTGCGGCAATGCCCGTTGGGTTTGTGACGGGCTGGCTTGCACGGATTCTGATTGTAATTTCGCTTTGGTTCTGGGTAGATATTAATGAATCCCTAGAAGACCAAGCCAATAATCCACTTAAGTTTAGTCTGTTAAGCTGGCGCTGGGCCGTGAGTGCCTACTGTTTGATTGGGGCGATCGCTCAGCTTCCAGTGTTGCAATGTGCATTTTTGCCCAGCGTAACCATATTGGACCCAATCAGTCAGCCTCTATGTTATTTGTGGATGCAGCCGCCCTTCGGATTTAAGGAAATGTTCCATCCGACGACGACAGCTTGGTTCCTGGGTGGTATTGGCATGGTCGGGCTTGGAGTTTATGCTGTTTACTTGATCTACTTTTTGTTGGTCAGATTTAACAAACGTAAACGATCGGCTTTAGGCTAATACTTTGGGGCAACACTTTAGGCTAATACTTTGGTGAGAGCAATAATCGATAAGTCTGATGGGCGTTGTGATCTTCAGGGATGAAAACATCATGGTTGCAGTAGGTCTCCGGTTAGAAGAGTACACCGTAAAATATCCGCGCGAGGTGCTTTTGGTGACGATCGAGGTTCAGGGAGAACCCGATCAAATCGCCATTTTTAAAGGATTTTCAAGTTCTTTGATGTGTCCGACAGCCTTTGATCCTGAGGTGCCCATGATTCCAAAAGATGCGGAAATCAAGATGATCGATCGGCTGGAAGGTCCATACAATCCTAATTATCCCCGTTATATCGATCGTGGCTTGTCTTGGGTGGACTTTGAACAAATTTTGTCAACAGTAGGACTCTAAAATAGAACTTATTTATGAATAAATCACAGGTGACTTCGCCTTGGGGCCAGCTTGAGTTGCCCGATGGCGCACTGTTTGGCACCGATGGCATTCGCGGAAAGGCAGGGGATTTGTTGACGGCGGCGTTGGCGATGCGGGTTGGCTATTGGGCAGGGCAGGTGCTGCGGGAAGTGTCGGGAGATCATGCGCCTGTTATTTTGGGACGTGATTCTCGAAATTCTAGTGACATGCTAGCAACAGCGCTCTCCAGCGGTCTAACATCGGCGGGACTTGATGTATGGGATTTGGGCATGTGTCCGACTCCGATCGTGGCCCATGTAGCCAGTACGACGGACGCGATCGGCGGCGTGATGATTTCGGCGAGTCATAATCCGCCAGGAGATAATGGGATTAAGTTTTTTGGGGCGGCGGGCAGCAAGCTAGAGCCAGATTTACAACAGCGCATTGAGCAAGCCATTCGGGGCGAGCTTCATATTGAATCCACCCATGGCGATAATGTTTGGGGACAACATCTCTATCGGCCAGAGCTATTGGATGGATATTTGAATCATTTGGTTGCGCCGTTAATTTATGAGTCCCTAACGCCGTTTTTGGGATTAAAAATAGTGTTGGATTTGGCTTGGGGCGCCGCGACTCGGACAGCGGTGGATGTCTTTGAGCAGTTGGGGGCAAAGGTGATTGCGCTGCACGAGAATCCCAATGGCGATCGGATTAATGTCAATTGCGGCTCGACCCATTTAGGTAATTTGCGCGATGCGGTTAAGTTACATGATGCTGATTTGGGTGTGGCGTTTGATGGCGATGCCGATCGGGCGCTGTGTGTCGATAGTCAGGGCCGGACGGTGGATGGTGACTATATTTTATACCTGTGGGGAAAACAGCTTTTAGAGCGGGACCAGTTGCCAAATGCGACTATCGTGTCCACAGTGATGTCAAATTTGGGGTTTGAGCGGGCTTGGGAAAAGCTGGGTGGAACTTTGATTCGGGCTTCGGTGGGCGATCAGTATGTCCATGCGGAAATGGTGACGACAGGGGCTGCGTTAGGCGGTGAGCAGTCGGGACATATTTTGTGTCCGCGTTTTGGGGTGAGCGGCGATGGATTGATGACGGCATTGCATATGGCGGATTTGGTGCAGCAGTCAGGCGGGAATTTGGCAGATTTGGTGGATAAGAGTTTCCAGACCTATCCCCAGATTTTGCGAAATGTTCGGGTGAACGATCGGGCCACACGGCTCAATTGGCAGAGTTGTCAGCCTGTGGTAGATGCGATCGCGGCGGCGGAATTAGCGATGGGGGATAAGGGTCGGATTTTGGTGAGAGCGTCGGGGACAGAGCCGGTGATTCGGGTGATGGTGGAGGCGCAAACAATGGCGATCGTGGATGAATGGACGGATAAAGTAGTGTCCCTAGTGGAACACCACCTGGCCAACTAGAAAACTGGACGGAATCCTAGGATTAGTTAGGATCGCGATAGAAGGTGAGCTGGGGTGAAATGGGCTGGATTTGGCTACCGGGGAAATAAAACGTCAAAATCTGATCGTAGCTAAATCCTCGTTTGCCCAAGGCATAGGATCCAAACTGACTCAACCCCACCGCATGACCAAATCCACCGCCCACAAATTTGTAGCCTTTTAAATTACGAGTCGCATCAACAATCGGATCAATGTAAAACAACAAACTCTTTGGAGCTTCAAAGGCTAGGAGAATTTCGTCTTTTTCAAGAACAACTACACCCAAATCAGTTTGGATGCCCATTTTTGCTACCCGTCCAGCAGACGATCGTTCCATGACTTGAATTTCCTGAATCTGGTTAAATCCGGCCAAAGGATTGCCGATACTTTGCAGATATTTTTTAATATCACGGGTTAGAGTCTCGATCGAACTCTCGGCTTGCCAACGGAAATAACTCGATTCCTGAGACTCATTGAAGCCATCTTTTAATTTGATAAAGTCCCGCAGATTGTTTTCATCTGACAAAGGTCGCTGCTTCAAATTCCACACATTCCCCACCGCATCGATTTTTCCGAGTAGATAGGGCCGAGGTTTACCACGCCACACTTCGTTAAATGGGGCCGTGATGCCACCAGTAGTCGAGGAATATAGCGCATCGACGAGTTCGTTGTTATGGGTTGCAACCAAGCCTCGGGTACTGGTAATGGCGTTATCGGTTGCTGTGGTCACACCGCTAGTGCCGAAGTAGACCTGACATTGCGTCGTGGCGCAGAGTTGATAGTTGTCGGTGGCAAAACGACGAAGATTTCGCAACACATACGTGCGGGCCATAATGGCTTGAGCTTGCATGGCGGCTTGGGGTGCACCCGTACCGATTTCGTAGGGAACCACACCGCGTAGATAGGATTCGAGGGCGACCAAATTGACTAAGCTGTAGTTGCCATAGGCGTTGGGTTGGAGCTTGAGGCTGCCGGGGAAGATGTGGTTGGGGATTTTGTCGTTATCGCGATCGACTTGAATCATGCCCTTGCCGGACGTAATTTCGATTTGGTCGCGGGTGTATTTTGCGCCATTTAGAATAAAGCTAGCCCGAGGCAATCCGGTTAGAGTTCGGGTTTCGATGCGGGCGGTTTGGATGCCTTGAGTTTTTAGATTTTTTTCAAGCAGGCGAAGGACAGTCGGTGTTTTATAGATGCTGCGTTTGGCCCAGACTTGCCAACGATCGGGCTGGGCTAATTCAACTTCAATGCCACGAGACTTCCAGTATTGGGCTTGTTCTTCGGCGGATTCAAAGCTGCGGTGGGTACTGAACACCAGACGCTCTTCAACGCGGGGTTTGGGTAAG
>JAYUEU010000398.1:0-8103 GCA_043739065.1 Synechococcales cyanobacterium
CGAATTTGCGCTTTTTTCACCGCCTTCAAACAGCAATTCGTTGGCTCCACAAAGCTAGCCTGCTCAAAGGTCACATCATCAGGAATCGCAATCAATCCGCCACTCGTCACAATGTGTCCGGGTACTTTCACATATTCCGCAAACCCGCCACCACTGGGCGAAAACCCGGCAGTCGTCGTGACATTTTTATAGGTGTCGCACATGGAATAGCTGCCCGTATCGCAGTACCCACACTTCATACAGGGAACATGGTGCATCACCACCACCCGATCGCCCACCCGCCAATTTGTTACCGCATTACCAATTTGGTCAATTGTCCCCGCCGTTTCATGGCCAAAAATTCGGGGCGGCTCATAGAGCGGATACTTAATCTTTTTAATATCTGACTGACAAAGCCCGACCACGTTCACCTTCACCAACACCTCATCCGGTCCCACCTCCGGCCTTGGCACATCCTCAAACCGCAAATCATTCACACCGCGAAATACTTGAGCTTTCATATTGCTTCTTTTTATTCAAATACGATCGCCTTTGAATCTATCATGCGGGGTTTATTTTCGATGTCCCGATCGCCTTTACAATCCTCTAGAATAATTTCGATAGATCATTTGTTATGTATCACTATGCGATCGTTCAGCACCGATATTCTCATCATTGGCGGCACTACTAGCGGAACTGCCGCCGCCATTCAAGCCGCAAGACGCGGAGTTCAAGTGGTATTGGTCAGTGAATTTGAATGGTTAGGGGGAATGCTGACGAGCGCTGGAGTTGCGGCTCCGGATGGGAATGAATTACTGGCATGGCAGACGGGGATTTGGGGTGAGTTTTTGAAAGAACTTAAACGTTGTCAACCGGGTGGTTTAGACAATGCTTGGGTCAGCTTTTTTACCTATGAGCCGCGTATTGGGGCCGAAATTTTTGAACGCTGGGTCACAGCATTGCCCAACTTAAAATGGATTCGTAACCAAATACCTCGATCGGTCCAACGATCGGGCAACCAAATCACAGGCGTAACTACCGACGATTGCAAAATCACCGCTAAAATCACAATAGACGCGACAGAACTGGGAGACTTACTGCCCTTAGCGGACATTCCCTATCGTTGGGGTTGGGATACTCATGACTTTAAGGAACCCAGTGCCCCAACAGAAATTCAAGATTGGATGAAACGCTATCCCATTCAAGTCCCCACTTGGGTTGTAGTGATTAAAGACTACGGCGAAGGTCAAACCGCACCTGCGATCGAGGCACCGAACGACGATTTTGATTTAACCCAGTTTGAACAGGCATGGGAGAACTACGGCGGTGAAAAATTTCTGAACTACGGCAGACTTCCCGGCGATCGGTTCATGATTAACTGGCCAATTCATGGCAACGACTACGGCGAAGGGGTCGATCGGCTAATTCAATCCCAAGACGCACGATTCGACTATGGACTGGAAGCACAACGCCATAGTTTAGCCTTTGCCTATTGGATCCAGAAAAAATTAGGAATGCGATACGGATTAGCAACAGACGTTTTCCCGAGCTTACCCGATGACCTACGATGGGTCGAAAACCACCACCATAGGCTTCATCCAGCGCTTGCCCTCCATCCCTATCACCGTGAAAGTCGTCGAATTATTGGACTAACCACCGTCCGCGAACAAGATCTTCTACCCCAAAGCCAACGCACCGCATCGTTACCCTTCACCATTAGCGGCAGAGGCTGCGATCGTATCGAACAGTTCTGCACCGCGATCGCGATCGGTAACTACGCCAACGATCACCATTATCCCAGCGGCGATATTCCCCTCGTCCCAAAATCTATTCAATGGGGCGGACGCTGGACCGGAACCCCCTTCACCATTCCCTACACTGCTCTAATTCCTAAACAGATTAACGGGTTCTTGGCCTGCGAGAAAAATATTTCCGTCACCCACATGGCCAACGGCGCAACCCGACTCCAACCGCTCGTGCTGAACCTCGGTCAAGCGACTGGAATGGCCGCAGCCCTCTGCATCGAACAAGCCTGTCAGCCCCGAAATTTGCCCGTCCGATCGCTACAAACCGCATTAATCAACGACCCGATCGCACCCGCTGCTGTCATCCCGCTTTATAATCAACCCCTGACTCATCCCAAGTGGAAATTCTGGCAGAACTACTATCTTGATAATCCGGAAGCCTACCCCCGAAAAGGCGATGCGCCCTCAAATAGCGATGATCTGGAGCTAACTTCACCACAAGCTACGCAAAACCATTTTTTTTCTGGAAAATTTATTAGGTTAGATGAAAATTCCTACCAACTCGAAATCAATTCTCCCGTAGAACTATATAAGCATCTGTACCATTTAGTTGCTGCTGACCCTAAAATCGATCACGTACTGAAAATTTATTCTCACCAATCCTCTCTGTCATTGTACGGACGGCTAAATTTATCCGGTGAATGGATTATTGTGGAGAGTATGAATTCTGAGCCACAGCAACCTTAATATTGAGGCCCACCGATCGTGACTTAAGCCTCGTTAGTAGGAATTTGCCATTCAATAAACGTTATGACCCGATCGGTCCATTTCAACCTTTAAGTTCGGGAAACATTTCAATAATCTCCTGATCAGACCATGGAGAGTCTGTATGAGTGAATAGTTACATACCCAAAAAACTATTATGAGCACTCAATCTACTTTATTTCTGTCCGTTCTTCTCGTCCTTGCTTCCCTTATCAACATTCTATTTTTCAGTAAGGCACCCGCAACGAATCTCGCATACCGGGGCAGTGGTCGCTTTGAAACCAATGATGAGTATCGAGGTAGTGGGCGCTTTACGATGGCCTATCGGGGTAGCGGTCGCTTTGAAGCCGATGATGAATATCGGGGCAGCGGTCGTGTCATGGTGTAGGATTTTGTAGCCTTAGATACCGATCGTCTTTCCTATTTCTGAAAGTGTAGATTGTTGACACATCAGGATTTCTATTGGATAGAGTTCTTCTCCAAAGAGGAGTAATTTCTCTAATTTCGGGCGTTCATTCACCTCAGATCTTGAGTCAGTTATGCACATCAGATAATCTTATTTTTGATGGTAAAGATAATATGCTTTACGATTATAGTGAGTATAAGTTAACGTAGCTTCATACTATTCTAACTACGTATTTTCAACTAATCTAAATATAAGCCGTCCGCTTAGTCGTCCTTTGAATTTTGAATAGCGATAGTGTATTTACCCGTCATGACTAAAGATTTAGATCTGATTAAGTTGCTTAGTCCCAGCGCAATGGATCAGATCATGTTCTACCTTGCGTTTAGCGCGATGCGGACTGGAGGCCACCGTCATGGAGCCTTTCTAGATGCTGCTGCAACTGCTGCAAAGTGTGCAATTTACATGACCTACATAGAGCAAGATGGAAATCTTCGCATGACGGGCCATCTTCATCATATTGAACCTAAACGCGTTAAGGTGATCGTTGAAGAAGTTGGGCAGGCACTGACTGAAGGCAAACTGCTTAAAATGTTTGGGTCTCAGGAACCACGCTATTTAATTCAGTTTCCTTATGTGTGGCTGAAACAGTATGCTTGGCAACCGGGTCAATCGCGAATTTTCAGCAATAGCTTAACCGATGACGAAAAGCGGCAATTGCAACAAAAGCTGCCAAAGAATATTCCCGATGCACAGCTTATTAATTCGTTCCAATTTTCAGAACTGATTGAGCATCTCCATAGCCTTTCACAGGATGAATTTCCTCAGGAACAACGGGTTCTCCTCAGCGAAGCTCTGGCGGAACACATTAAACGTCGTTTGTTATATTCCGAGACAGTAAGTCGAATCGATTCGCCTTGGGGAATGCCGTTTTATGCGCTAACCCGTGCGACTTATTCGCCGGAAGATGATGAAGAACGGACGTTGGTTATGGTGGAAGATACAGCTCGTTTTTTCGGGTTGATGAAGGGTTGGGCCGATCGGCAATCCAACCACATGCGGGTTTTAGAGACGTTAGATATTCCATCTGATCGCGTTGATCAAGCAATAGAAGAACTCGATGAAGTGATTCGACAATGGGCCGATCGGTATCATGAAGACGGTGCCAAACCTTTCATTATGCAGATGGCCTTTGGGGTTCGTGAAGATTAATCTAGGCAATTAAGATTTAAAGCTAAATTATTTAAACCAAAAAGCGATCGTTATTTTGAATGCCGATCGCTTTTTAGTTATTTTTAATTAACTTCTCATTCCACGGAATCAACAGTTATATTCGACTCTGTGGATTTTCCAAATACAATGCGCAGTAGTGGTGGGGCTAAGAATGTCGTCGAAATTACCATGATAATAATTGACACCTCCAACGGTTTACTCAAGATCCCGCTAGCGGATCCGATCGCCGCAAACACAAGCCCAACTTCACCTCGGGGCACCATTCCAATCCCAATTGCCAATCGGTTAACATCGGGAATTCCAAACACAACCCAACCTGACACAACTTTGCCCACGATCGCAACGGCTACTAAAAAGATAGCAATCAACAATCCAGCTCTATTATCCGCAACCGCTGGATTTAGAACACTTAAATCGGCTCTAGCTCCAACAGTGACAAAGAAAATAGGAACTAATAGATCGGCGATCGGCTTAATCAATTCATCCAATTCTTCACGCGCATCGCTTTCTTCTAGTACAAGTCCGGCTGCAAATGCACCTAGAATCGCTTCCAAATGAATTGCATTGCCTATAAATGCCATAAAAAATGCAAACACTAACGCGGGAATAACAATGTTTCCACGGGTTTTTAAATTAGCAGCAATCGTAATAAAGGATGAATTAAATAATTGTCCGAGTAGAATTGATCCGATTAAAAATGCGGTTGCACTCACAATCAAATATCCAACATTAATGACATCCACTGAACCCGTCTTAGCAAGGCTGGCCACAACCGCTAATACAATAATGCCAATAACATCATCAATAATGGCCGCTCCTACAATGATTTGGCCTTCTTTTGATTTCAGTTGTCCCATTTCAGACAACACTTTTGAAGTAATGCCAATACTCGTTGCAGTGAGCGCTGCCCCGGCAAAAATAGCGGCGATCGCAGGAACATGAAAGATACTCATCAATCCCAACGTCCCCGCACTAAAGGGCACAGCGACTCCGACACAGGCCACCACCACAGCCTGAGGACCTACCGACTTAAGCTGCTTTAAATCTGATTCCAGCCCAATTTCAAATAGTAAAACAATCACACCAATCTCAGCTAGAACTGAAATTACTTCACTTTGAGACGCAAAAACATTAGCAAGATTTTCTGGTGTGAGATGATTAAGCGATTGGACGGCGGTCATGATGAGAGAATCGGTGACCGTCAGATCGCCTTCAGGAAATATAATTAAGTGAAGAGCTGAAATACCAACAACAACCCCGGCGAGTAATTCACCCAAGACGGGTGGAAGGTCAAAACGCTGGGCCACCTCAGAACCCACTTTACTGGCTAGATAAATCACGACTAGACTCAACAGCACACTACTCAAAACGATCGGAGCATTTTCAGCTTCGACGGTTGCGAGTAAGAATGACGGGATAATCCTATCGGTCAACGCTGTCAAAATAGGACTAAAAAGCATAGATTAGAACGATACAACGATCGCGATCATAACGCTATTACAAGGCTTCGAGTCCGAAATCTGCTCACAAAAGCTAGGATTATTGCTAGGGTAAACTGACCTTTTCTCGCATCTGTTCAAAAATTTCAAACGGCTGCCCACCCCCACTGGTCAATAGATTCGGCTCCAAAAACAAATACTGAATCTCTCCGGCTTCCGTGACATCAAAGTCTGCATGACATTCCCGCGCCCACCGATCGAGATAGGTCCGGGCCACACTCAATTCTAATTGTGCCACCCGCGAAAATTCTACTGCCGTGAACCGTCCGCGTTTTGCTTTCACCAACTGTAGAAACCGATCGCGAATGGCTTCCCGTTGCAAGTTCTTACTTCCCCGCAGCATCACCCAGCCCAGCACAACCGGAATAATACCCCAGCTCAAAAGGGCAGGTGACGATACTAATAACAACAGAATCGCCGAAACTGCAGCCCATTTCAACCCAAATAGTAGGCCGACAAGGGCAGAAAATCCCATGGTGCTAACAAACACCGTCAATGCGATAACGCTCCCGCCCGTGGTCATCAAGGACCCAACAAATTGTCCAACTTTGCTACCGATGCGTTTCATGCTGCGATCGCCCTTTTCTCGAAAATACTTTAGCCTGATTTACAACAAGCCTAATTTCAACATTTCTAAAAAATGCAAAGCTGACTTCACCCTAAGATAACGCGTCGAACCCTAAAATAAACATATCGGCAATCTGCGTGAAAGAGTCAGGAAAACCTCACTCGAAAAATTATGTATGTTAGAGATCCAAGATAGGACAAGACAGGAGCGCTACAGTCCCGGCTCTGCATTCTGAAGCAGTTCTAAGTCAATCGCCATTAACTTTCGATGAGCATTATCAATAGCCGTCTCCCCTCGTAAATACCCAGTATTGGCTCCAGGACAAATCCACCGCAAGATGTCGGAAGAATAACGATCGCGTAGAACCGTCACATTTTTTAACTGTCGGGGCCAATGGAAGGTCTTAGAAATTCGCAGAGGCGCAGGGTCTCCATTACGATCGGGAAGTAAATGTCGCCCCGTGAAAAGAATTCCTCCTTGCTGCTGACTATAAAGACAAGAAGCTCCGGGAGAATGTCCCGAAGTCCAAATAATTTCGCTATCGGGAGTAATCCTGTGGTGGTGATGAAACTTGGTAACAGTCAGATTAGGCAATAAATAGGCTTCCTGTTCTTGGATGACGATTTCACAGCCCATTGTCGCCTGAATCGATCGAACCTTGGCCATGCCCCCGCGATGCGTAAGAACCAACCACCGAACGCCACCTTTTTCATTAAGCCAGGTAATCGTATCTTCGGTCCAAGCTGGGGAGTCGACTAAGATATTCCCAGCAGGATCCTGAATGAAATAGGCCGTGCCCCCGAGGATGTCCCGATTGGGAGGAAAGGCAAAAATAGTGGAGTGGAGTTGACCCGGAATAGGGCGCGGCGGCTTGGGGACGGAGGTCATGATGGACGCAGATGTTACAGGGCTTTGATTTTAGCTTGGATTGCGATTTTAGCTTGGATTGAATTAGGAGTGATGTAGGTGCAGGGCGAGGCGAAAGATGGGAGAATTAGAACCCTATTGGCCCGTATGGTTTGCACCCGTTCTTCAACCCCCATGCTCTGGTTATTCATTCTCGTCGGATTACTCGGTTTCTTTTGCTACTTTTTCATTGTGGAACGGGTGCGCTTAATCACGCGAACATCGCCATTGCTATTGTGGATAGTGGTGATGATGCCTGCTTTTTGCCTCACTGGTTGGGCCTTAGTTTATGGGCCTCGGGTGCCAATGCCGCCGATACTTGGATTTAGCACGTTTCTAGGTTTTTTTGTTCTGTACTTGTATCTAATTCAACGAGGCCGCATCGAACCTCCGCCGATCGAGAGTTCGCCCGAAATACCCGTTGCAAAGGCCATGGAGCCAGTAGTTCGATCGCTTTCGTCGGATGATGAGAAACGGCTTCGTACCTGTTTTCCATGGGAATGTTATTACCTCAGTAGCATTGAATATCGGCCTCAAGCGGTAATCTGTCGAGGGAATTTACGATCGGCTTCTTCGGAAACTGCATACCGAACCATTGAATCCCGCGTGCAAGATGCCTTTGGCGATCGATTTTTCTTAGTTTTTCAGGAAGGGCTTCAAGAGCGTCCCTTCTTTGCACTAGTCCCAAATCCCCAAATGGCGATGCGGATTACGCCTCAAATGATGTTTCGGCCCAAACAAGCATTGCTATTAATGTTAGCGACGGCTGTAAGTTGCATTTGGTCGGGGCAATTGCTGTTGATGCAAGTAGGTACGAGTACAAATCCGACATTTTTGGAAGGATTGCCCTATGCGCTGGGGTTGATGGGATTCTTTTTGGTGCGAGAAGGTGGCCATTACTGGACAACACTGCGTTATGGGATTTTAGCGACGCTGCCGTACTTTATTCCGATCGTACCGTTACCACAATTACCGATCGGCACATTGGGGGCATTCATTCAAATC